>NZ_VTYC01000004.1:0-234824 GCF_013114115.1 Vibrio sp. 070316B
TGCACATTGGAAGGGATAAACAACAAGATAAAGCTAATCAAGCGAATGGGATATGGGTATCGAGATACAGATTACTTCTTCTTGAAGATAAAAGCGGCTTTCCCCGGAAAGCCGCGATGAACCAAAAAAAAGCCAGCCACCGTCGGTGACCAGCTTGTGTTTTCTCGAATTTCGAATCCGTTTAGTAACCCATTAACTGCAACAAATTCTCTGCTGTGCTTATCGCTTCTTTACGGTTAGCAATGTTGAGCTTCTGATAAAGATTTCGAATGTGAGTTTTGATCGTGGTGCCTGCTACATCCAGTTCTTGAGCGATTTGCTCGTTACTGAAGCCAGAGTAGATCAAGCCCAGTACCTGCCATTCACGTTGAGTGAGTGGGCTGGTACGTACAAGTTCAGGAATGTTTGGGTGATTAACCAAGTTTTCAACAAAGTCTTCATCAAAGTGAACTGAGCGGCTGCGCTGAGTGGTCGAGATATCCTTCATGATTTGTTGTGCTCGGTGACGTTCTAAATCACCTAGGCCTGGCTTGTTGCTCAACTTATCTAAGATATGTCCGATAGTGCCACCATCGACCAAGAAGTTACCGACCATGCCTGTTTGGTTGGTCATGTGTAGGGCTTCTTCAAGTAATACACGTGCGCTGTCTTCATCGTTGATTTGCGTGCGTAAAACAGCCTCGACGATCAAGTTTCTATTCGTATCGGTAATCAAGTGTGAGCGCTGTGCTTCGCTCTTTAAGAATGCTAATGCCTCTTCAGCCTCTTCATATTGCTCAAGAATAATGTGAGCACGCACGATGTTTCGCCACTGAAGCTGACAGAAGTGGTTGCTAGCAGACTCCGGTCTTACAGCAACGCTTAGCCAGTCACGGATTGCATCTTTATCGCCTTTCACTTGCCAGAACAAGATCAGAGACAGTGAAGCATTCGCCGTCCAGTCAACGTGGTAGGTTGATTGGCGTAACAAGTGTTGGATCTGGTCAATAAACTTCGACGCTTTGTCGATCTCACCACGGCTCAATGAAATACGAGCTAGCATTGAGTAACTATGAAGGTGTTTACTTGGAGAGTGGTGACCGAGGATATCTAAGCCTTTGTAGCAACACTCTTCCGCTTCATCTAAACGGTTCCAACACCAGAAGATCTGAGCTCGTACGCGTAGCAAGAATTCATGTAGAGGTACGTATTGAAGTTGATGTTCTTCAATCAACTTGAACGCGCTGTCTTGCAATTCAAATGCCGCTTGAACGTAGCCTTGAGCAATCAATATTTCACTTTGTTGAAGAATTGCCCACAGTGCTTGATGGTAAACCTGATACTGGCGAGCCAACTTCTCAGTTTGCTGCATCATTGGTAGAGCGCGGCTCAGGTTACCCATGACATGATTGACTTCGCCAACAACTGAGGTTGCCACAATGCGGCTGCGATAAACCGTGGTATTAAGCTGGCTTAGAGAAAGCTCTGCGAGTTCGAGTGCTTTCTCTGGTTCGTTGCTGTTAATGGCTACCTGTGCACGTAAGGCGTTGTACTGGCCTTGTTGTTGAGTATCTAGCTCGATGTTTCGTGCTTGATACTGAGTTTCTGCCTCTTCTAACAAGGTACCCACTTGATCATAACGGTGCTGACTCTGCGCTAGCCATGCCCGTAGCATCGATAGTTTTGGCTCGCTGTAGAGCTGATCGGTCGTGAGCTGCTTAATTGCCATCTCTAGTGATGACAACTCACCTTGGTTAAACATCTGCCAGCCGTGTTCGCTGAGGATTTGAACAATCAAATCAGGATCATCGGCGCGTTGTGCGTGACGCAGTGCTTGATGCGGTGTCTTCTGTTTGATCCAGGCTTTTGCTGCACTGCGGTGCAGTTCAGCTTCTTGTTGCGGAATGCGAGCTTGGCGTTCATGAGCAAGGAATTCACCAAACAGGTTATGGAAGCGATACCAGTTCTTCTCTCCCTCAAGAGGGTAGATGAACAGACCAAATCGGTTGAGAGACTCGATCATTCCAAGCGCATCTTCACGCTGAGTGAGCGCACATACCAGTTCATCATTAAAGTGATCAAGTACAGAACATTGCATCAAGAACTGGCGGGTTTCTTTGTCTAACAAGTCGAAGACTTCTTCAACCAGGTAGTCCCACAAATGAGCATGGTTGAAGTGAGAGAACGACTCAGCAGACTGTGCCAGCGTGCGCTTTTGGTGCTGTGCTTGAAGGGCGATAAGTTGCAACGCAGAAGGCCAACCTTCTACATAACTACAAATACTATCGGCGGTTGTGTCATCAATGCCATCGGCAACGCGTTGATTAAAGAAACGTGTCGTCTCTTCGGTATCAAATGCCAAAGAGTCATTGCCTAATTCGATCATTAAGTCGCGAACACGCAGGTTGGCCGTTCCAAGTGGAGGTGTGCCGCGGCTGGTCACAACAAGCGTTAGGTTGTCGGGCATGTGCTTAAGGAAAAAGCGCATGGCTTCGTGGATGTCGTCATTGTTCACTAAGTGATAGTCGTCCAATACGAGGAAACATTCCTGATGGAACTCAGACATCTCGGCGAAGACTTCGCTTAATAGAGAATGCAGCGATGAAAATTGTCTTTTTTCTGCCAGTTTTTGCGCATTAGGACAGGCGTTTTGCGTCGCTTTATTGAGTGATTGAAGTAGGTAGTTGATAAAGCGGAATGCATCGTTGTCACTATCATCGATGCTATACCAACCTACGTTGGGTTTATCTACCAACCACTGGGCAGCCATGGTGGTCTTGCCGTATCCAGCTGGGGAGCGGAACAGTACGAGTTTATAGCAATCTGCATTCTGAAGCAGATCGAGAACCCTAGGACGCAGAATTGCATTGTGTAAGCGGCCGGGACGAGTCAGTTTCGAAGGGATCCACATGTCGAAGTTTTACACCTATTCCGTGGCTATGGTCTGGAATCTATTAAGCACGCATTGAGTGCTGTCCAATGACACTAGCCTAATTACTTAAGTCTTTACTCATATTACGTGAAGCAAAACGACACCGACTATGATCCTCCGCAGAAACCTTGCACTCCTGCATGTTTTTGAGTCTCTACGCCCTTTATTTGTGACTTTTCTCACAAAATGTGGTGGTTCGATAATGTGACTTTGTTTCTGTTTGCACTGTATTTAATGCAAAAGATGATACCCGGAAATTATTTTCGTGATCTGAAACTCAGATTTGACAATGACTCTAATTAGGTCAAATAAAAATCACATCAATCGAAGTTAAGTTATCGAACGGGAGCTTGTGATCTTAGTCACTCCAAGTTTTTGTTCGAAGTCAGAACATGAGAGTCAGATCACTAACCCTATGTCGGTACGCCCCCTACGCCCTCCCATCTACTCCTAGTTTGGCGCGTTAGCGGGAGGATGTTTAGTTTCTAGTGACCATGCACGATATGTCACAGATGAATTAGAACTATTAAAAGCGAGATTTCTGAAATGAAACCAACTCAGCAAAAAACTTTCGATAAAGTGTCGTTCCAAGAAAGCGTTAAGAAACATCTATCTGCAACCTACGCAACTACTATAGAAAACGCAGATAGCCGCGCATGGTACCTAGCAATGGGTCGCGCGCTAGCCGAACTTACAACATTTGACCTGTTAGAAACTGAAAATGACGAGAAAATCAAAAATGCGAAGAGCGTAAACTACCTTTCGCTAGAGTTCTTGATTGGTCGTCTAACGGGTAACAACCTAATTAGCATGGGTCTGTATGAGCAGATCACGCATGCGATGGAAGAGTTAGGCCAGAACTTAACGGACCTTCTAGAAGAAGAACGTGATCCATCACTAGGTAATGGTGGTCTTGGTCGTCTAGCAGCATGTTTCATGGACTCTTGTGCAGCACAAGAATTCCCAACAGTAGGTTACGGCCTACACTATGAGTACGGTCTATTTAAGCAGTCTTTCGAAGACGGGCGTCAAAAAGAAGCACCGGATGCATGGCGTGGCGTTGAAGGCTACCCATGGGAAATCGCTCGTCCAGAACTTGCGCAACACATTGGTTTTTACGGTCATGTTGAAGTTGAATACATTGACGGTAAAGAAGTGCGTACTTGGGTTCCAGGTATGGAAGTAAAAGCAATGCCATGGGATCTACCAATCGTTGGTTACGAGTCAAGCACGGTTTACCCACTGCGTCTTTGGGAATGCCAGGCAATTGCACCATTCTCACTAGCAAGCTTCAACAACGGTGATTACTTCGAAGCGCAACACGCACTGATCGATGCTGGTAACATCACTAAGGTTCTATACCCGAATGATAACCACGAGAAGGGTAAAACGCTTCGTCTAATGCAGCAGTACTTCCACTCTGCAGCGTCTGTACGTGACATCCTACGTCGTCACGAAGCAGCAGGCTTCTCTCTAGCGGATCTTCCTAAGCAAGAGACTATCCAGTTAAACGATACGCACCCAACAATCGCGATCCCAGAGCTAATGCGCATTCTTATCGATGAGCGCGGCCTATCTTGGGATGAAGCGTGGGAAATCAGTGCACACACATTTGCATACACGAACCACACTCTACTTCCAGAAGCTCTAGAGACTTGGTCTGAGTCGCTAATCCAGCGTCTACTTCCACGTCACATGGAAATCATTTTTGAAATCAACCACCGCTTCCTGCAAGAAGTTCGTAAGATGTGGCCTGGTGACGGTGAGAAGCAAGCGAAGCTTTCTATCATCCAAGAAGGTTTCCACCGCATGGTTCGCATGGCAAACCTATGTGTAATTGGCTCTTACAAGGTAAACGGTGTAGCAGCGCTTCACTCTCAGCTAGTTAAGAAAGACTTATTCCCTGAGTTCAACGAAATCTTCCCAGGTAAACTGACTAACGTAACAAACGGTATTACACCACGTCGTTGGTTGAAGTTCTGTAACCCAGGTCTGTCTGCGTTAATCACAGATAAGATCGGTTCAGAGTGGCCTGCGAAACTTGAGCAGCTAGAAGGCATTGCTAAGTACGCGACAGACGCGAAATTCCAAAAAGAATTCATGGCGGTTAAGAAAGAAAACAAACAGCGTCTTGCTGATTGGGTTCAAGAGAACATGGGTATCGAATTAGATACTAACGCTATCTTTGACGTGCAAATCAAGCGTCTGCACGAGTACAAGCGTCAGCACCTAGACTTGCTTCACATTCTATCTCTGTACCACCGCATCCTTAACGAACCTGGTTTTGAGTGTGAGCCACGCGTATGTTTCTTCGCAGCAAAAGCAGCACCGGGTTACCACCTAGCGAAAGAGATCATGTTCGCAGTGAATAAGGTTGCCGAGAAGATCAACAACGATCCTCGCATCGGTAACAAGCTTAAGGTGGTATTCATCCCTGACTACCGTGTAAGCATGGCGGAAATCATCATCCCAGCGGCTGACGTTTCTCAGCAAATCTCGCTAGCGGGTAAAGAAGCATCGGGTACGGGTAACATGAAGATGGCTCTAAACGGCGCTCTAACTATCGGTACGATGGATGGTGCGAACGTTGAGATCCGTGAAGAAGTGGGTGATGAGAACATCTACATCTTCGGTCTAGACGTTGATGGTGTACAAGCACTGAAAGCTCAGGGTTACAACCCATACGATTACTACAATGCAGACCCACTACTGAAGGCGTCACTTGATCTACTAACTGGTGAAGAGTTCACACCAGGTCAACCAGGCCTTCTACGTGCAACGTTTGACAGCCTGCTAGATGGTGGTGACCCATATCTATGTCTTGCTGACTTTGCTTCTTACGTGAAAGCGCATGAAGACATGGGCACGCAATACAAAGACCAAGCGGGTTGGGCTAAGAAAGCGATTCTTAACACCGCATTGGTTGGCAAGTTCACATCAGACCGCTCTATCCGCGACTACGTGAACAATATCTGGAAACTAGAAGCGGTTAACCGTTAATACTTCCAACGCAGCCAAGGCAGCCTCTGCCTTGGCTCAATTAGCTTGTGAGCAAACAGATGGCTTAGCTCCGATAGAACTGCTCACAAACTGATTGTCACAAGCTAATTGATTAGTAACAGATTAAATAACAACCCTACAAAATTGAAAGCGTTAGAACGTTTTCGGAGAGAGCGATGAAAGAACAGACCGTATTAAAACAAGTCGCAGAAATGGCAAACCTTGCCGACAGTTACGTTAGTGCGTGGGGCGATGAAGCACAGGTATCAGATGAGACAATTACATCTCTACTGGCTTCATTGGGCTACGATACAAGCAGCGATGATGCACTGCTTAAGTCAGCAGAAAGAAAACACAAAAAAGATGTACTAGACCCAGTTCTTGTCTTGCGTGATGGTGAGCCAGTAGAAGTGGCGTTGAATCTAGGTGTAAGCGCTCGTGAAAGTGAGTTCAGCTGGCGTTTAGAGACCGAGCAAGGAGAGGTACTTGAAGGCTATCTTCAATCTCAAGTCGTTCGTGATGAGCGTGCAGAGGGTGGCCCTTTAGTGTTTGCATTGCCAAGTGATCTGGCATGGGGTTACCACAAGTTAATTGTGAGCCGTAAGCGCCGTAAAAAGCCTTACGAAATGACGCTAATTATTACACCTAAAGCGTGCTTTAAGCAGTCGCCAATTGAAGAAGGCAAAAAGCTTTGGGGCCCAAGTGTCCAGCTTTACACACTGCGCACTCAGCATAACTGGGGTATCGGTGACTTCGGTGATCTTAAACAGCTGGTTGCTGACATCTCATCACGTGGTGGTGATTTTGTGGGTCTTAACCCAATTCACTCTCTATTCCCAGCGAACCCAGAAGGTGCGAGCCCATACAGCCCGTCTTCACGTCGTTGGTTGAACATCCTATACATTGATGTGAGCTCAGTTCCTGAATTTGCATTAAGTGCTGAAGCGCAACAAACAGTAGGCAGCGCAGAGTTCCAACAGCGCCTTCAGAAAGCACGTGATGCACATTGGGTGAACTACACCGAAGTGTCTGAGCTGAAGATGAGCATCTTGCCTCTGCTATTCACAGAGTTTAAAACTCGTCACCTAGACAAAAACAGCGATCGCGCACAAGCATTCTTAGCGTTTGTTGAAGAGGGCGGTGATAGCCTGATGCACCAAGCGGCATTTGATGCTCTGCATGGTGAATTGCATGCTGAAGATTCTGGTATGTGGGGATGGCCGGTATTCCCTGAGAAATACCGTACATTCGACAGCCCAGCTACTCAAAAGTACATCAAAGATAACCTAGATAAAGTACATCTTTACATGTACCTACAATGGCTAGCGGACTGCCAAATCAACGATGCTCAGTCATTGGCAGAAGAAAAAGGCATGGCGGTTGGCTTGTACCGAGATCTAGCGGTTGGTGTTGCGGATTCAGGCAGTGAAACTTGGGCTGATGAAGGTAATCTTGTGATGGATGCAAGCATCGGTGCTCCGCCAGATATTCTTGGTCCATTGGGTCAAAACTGGGGTCTTCCACCGCTAAACCCAGAAGTACTTCAGGCGACGGGTTATGATGCTTACATCAAGTTGCTTCGAGCAAACATGAAGCACTGTGGTGCGTTGCGTATTGACCACGTATTAGGCCTGCTTCGTCTATGGTGGATTCCAAAAGGTGAAGACGCAACGAAAGGCGCTTACATCTACTACCCAGTTCAAGACATGCTGTCAATTCTTGCTCTTGAATCTCATCGTTACCAATGTAGCGTTATCGGTGAAGATTTAGGTACTGTGCCGGATGAGATTGTCGATATCTTGGCTGATGCGGGTGTTCACTCGTACAAGGTGTTCTTCTTCGAAACATCAGAAGAAGATGGTGGTTTCATCTCACCTGCTCATTATGCTGAACAGTCGATGGCGGCACTATGTACTCACGATATGCCAACACTACGTGGCTTCTGGCACTGCGATGACCTGAAAATGGGTCAAGAGATTGGTCTGTACCCAGATCAGGAGCAGCTGAACGGCTTGTTTGATGACCGTCTTGAATGTAAGCAAGGTATCTTAGACTCTGTGGCATGGCATGGTTTCTTACCTGAAGGTGTAGGCCGTGACGCGAGCCAAGTACCAATGGACTCATACCTTGCGGAAGCACTTCAACTGCACGTTGCTGCCGGTGGCTCAACACTACTTAGTGTTCAATTGGAAGACTGGTTGGAAATGGACCAGCCAGTAAACATTCCTGGCACGGTAGATGAGTACCCGAACTGGCGTCGTAAACTATCAATGAACCTGGACGAAATATTTGCACATGAAGGCGTGAATCGAATCGCTTCCAAGCTGACAGACGTTCGAGAAAAAGCAGGTAAATGATGAGTTTGAGTGACCTGAAAATCAGTGGTTTTTTGCTTACGGCGTACGAAACTACAACCTTGGTCACTCAATAATGAATGCTCATCTGGTAGAATAAATCGTCGTTATATTGCCCGCACTAATAGCGGGCATTTTTGTATTATATTTTTTGGATGTTTGGTTAGGGAGAAACGTTTTGGAACTAAGTTCGATTTCAAAGCAAAAACAAATATATACCCAACTATCACAGGCTTGTTTCACTGACCCGTTTGCGTTTTTAGGGCCGTACTTACCTTCAGCTCAAGGTGCATTACGCGTATGGATCCCTGGGGCAGATAAAGTCGAGTTGATTGTTGGAAAGGAACCTCGTATTGAGTTAGAGCGAGAGGATGAAAGTGGCTTCATTCTTAAGCAACAAAGAGATTTGCGTTTTACTCACTATAAGCTTGCAGTTGATTGGGCGGGAGTAGAGCAGATCATCGATGATCCTTACCAGTATCATGATCTGTACGCGAGCTATGAAGATCTTCACACACCTAAAGATATGTACCATCACATGGGGGCTCAGTTTGTTACGCTAGAGCGTGATGGTCAGACAATTTCTGGTACTCGCTTCTTGGTTTATGCACCGCATGCAACAGCGGCTAGCTTAGTAGGTAACTTCAACTCGTGGGACGGTCGTCGCCACCCTATGCAACGTTTGGACTACGGTATTTGGGGCTTATTCATTCCAGACTTGGAAGAGGGCGCTCAATATAAGTTCGAATTAAAAGGACCAAATGGTGAAGGCTTACCTCACAAGGCTGACCCATGGGGTTTCTACTCTGAGCAGTACCCTTCGTTCTCTTCTGTGACTTACGATCACGCTCGTTATGAGTGGCAAGATGCCAAATGGCAAAATCGCCCAGTGACAGAGAAGCGTAAAGAAGCACTGTCGTTCTATGAATTACATGCTGGTTCTTGGAAGCGTAATGCTGAAGGTGATTTTCTAAACTACCGCGAGTTAGCAGCAGAGCTGATCCCGTACCTCACTGAGCTTGGTTACACTCACGTCGAGTTGATGCCAGTTTCAGAACACCCTTTCTATGGTTCATGGGGCTACCAGCCTGTTGGTCTGTTCGCACCAACCAGCCGCTTTGGTTCTCCGGATGATTTCAAATACTTTGTCGACCAATGTCACCAAGCTGGTCTAGGCGTTGTACTTGACTGGGTTCCAGCACACTTCCCAAGTGATGATCACGGCTTGGCTAACTTCGATGGTACACCGCTGTTCCACGACCCAGACCCACGCCGTGGTTGGCATCAGGATTGGAACTCGTACATCTATGACTTAGGTCGCGAACACGTACGTCGTTTCTTAGTGGCAAACGCGCTGTACTGGTTCGAGCAATTCCATATTGATGGTATTCGTGTGGATGCCGTAGCTTCAATGCTGTACCTCGATTACTCGCGTAGCCACGATCAATGGATTCCGAATGTTGATGGCGGCAATGAGAACTACGACGCCATCGCGACATTGAAATGGATGAACGAAGAAGTCTACAAACATTTCCCGAATGCGATGACCATTGCGGAAGAATCGACGGCTTTCCCTGGTGTTTCTGCACCGACCTTTATGGGTGGTTTAGGCTTCGGCTTTAAGTGGAACATGGGTTGGATGCACGATAGCTTATCTTACATCCAAGAAGATCCAATTAACCGAAAATACCACCACGATACGATTACTTTCCCACTGGTTTACGCACACAGTGAGAACTATGTATTGTCACTGTCTCACGATGAGGTGGTTTATGGTAAAGGCTCTATCCATAACAAGATGCCGGGTGATGAGTGGCAGCAAACGGCTAACCTACGCGCATACATGGGTTACATGTACGCACAGCCGGGTAAGAAGCTTAACTTTATGGGGGCTGAGTTTGGCCAGACAGCAGAGTGGAACCATGATGACCAACTGCAGTGGTTCTTACTCGACTACGAACGTCACCAAGGTGTCCAAAAGCTAACCAAAGATCTGAACCATCTTTACCGTAATGAAGCTGCGATGCATGATTTGGACTTCGACCCACGAGGTTTTGAATGGCGTCTACAGGATTCAGCGGAAGCGAGCATTCTAGCTCACGAGCGTATCAGTGAATCTGGTGAGCGTGTGCTGGTGGTATCGAACTTTACGCCAGTTCCTCACGAGCACTTCCGTTTAGGCGTGCCGGCACAAGGTCAGTATAAGTTGCTATTGAATACCGACTCTGTAGATTACGCAGGTAGTGGTTTTGAAGTGAAGCAGGTTGCTGAAATTGAACAAGTGGAAAGCGAAGGCTTAGCGACATCGATTGAGCTGCGTTTGCCGCCATTATCAACGGTTTTCTACAAGCTGAACTAGTTAACGAAGATACGTCACTTATTAGACAGAACAAAAAGGGAACCTTAGAGGTTCCCTTTATTATTTCAGCAAATTGTTCTGAGCTACTTGAAGTTGGTGAGATAGAGCATGGAGCGTCCTAGCATGGTCTCAAGAAGCCGAATCGAATCGGTGCCAAAACTCTCCAGCATTTTCTCGCGAAACTGACCTTTCGAGGTCGTATCAAAGGCCTCGGGGTGACTAACTTGTGATGCGTGGAAGAACATTAATTTAATCACATACTGGAAACGCTCTGTATCGAGGGCGTTCTCCCATGACTGTATAAACGCCTCTTCTGATGAAAAATCGAGACACTCCATGAAGAGCGAGAGCATGGGTTGGTGCAATACGGAGCGGATAGCACGAGTCGTTGGATAATAGCCCTGAAGCGTCGTTAAACTGATACCAATTTCTTGAGCAATCCTTGCATAAGTTAGTGCTTCATGACCTTCAGCAAGAAAAAGGTTGAGTACAATTTCATCGTAGTGCTTTTGGTTTTCTAGTTTCTGTATTTTAGTAATTCGAGACATTTTAAAATTATAGTCGTCTATTTCATATTGAGAAAGTTTAGGTATGTAAGGTACCGAGAACAAATAAATAACAATGAATTTATACGTTATAGCGCTAAATTAGTTTTAATTACAAGGCATTATAATTATCTATAACATGGGTGTGCCTATGGAGTGGTATTCTGCAGTTGTTTTGTTTTAGGCACAAAAAAGGAGCTTTAAAGCTCCTTTTTCAATGGGTGACGTATTTGCTCAGTGTTGTTTGAAGTTCGTTAGATAAAACATTGAACGTCCTACCACAGTTTCAAGGAGTCGAACTGAATCGTTACCAAAGCTCTCAAACATTTTCTCTCGAAACTCACCATCAGAGCTGATATTGAACTCTTCAGGGCTTTTCACTTGCGAAGCATGAAAGAACATCAACTTGATCACGTATCGGAATTGTTCATTATCTAAAGCGTTTTGCCATGATTGAACAAAGGCTTCCTCAGACGAGAAGTCTAAACTCTCAATAACAATCGAAAGCATGTGTTGATGTAATACGGAGCGGATAGCACGAGTCGATGGGTAGTAACCCTGAAGCGTTGTTAAACTAATGCCAATTTCCTGAGCAATCCTTGCATAAGTTAGTGCTTCATGTCCTTCAGCTAGAAAAAGGCTTAGTACGATCTCATCGTAGTGCTTTTGGTTTTCTAGTTTCTGTACTTGGGTAATTCGAGCCATTACAAATCTCTATTTCGCGCAACATTCTGTAAAAAGAATATTAAGAGCTTCTAAATTAGAATTCAAACCAAAGATGTGAGGAAACGGTCAGTTTATCGTCAAAATCCGATGGTTATGGTTTGTTCGGTTAAGTTTTGTTCAAAAGTGGATAGGTAAAACAAAAACACCGCCCTATTGAGCGGTGTATCATTTTAACTAGTTGTTTAGCTTGATACTAAAATGGATACCAAAACAACGTTGGTTCAAGAATGCGTTTCGCGATAGCCAACATCACGATTAAACCAATGATAAATAGACAAATAAAATCTATACGTTTTAATGGTGCGTAGCTATACCAAGTGCGAGACTTGTGTCTGCCAAAGCCACGCAGCGTCATAGCATTCGATATTTCATCTGCTCTATCTAGGCTTGAGAAAATCAATGGCCCTAACACTTTAGCAACATTTTTAATGCGTGTAAGAAGTGGCGCTTTCTTAGATAGTTCAACACCACGAGCTTGTTGGGCATGCATGATGTTGACGAAATCCTTCTTAACTTCTGGCAAATAACGTAGCGTTAAGCTCACTGCGTAGGCAATCTTGTAAGGAACACCAATGCGGTTGAGGCTAGCCGCAAACTCAGTCGGGTGCGTTGTGAATACAAAGATCAGCGCTATCGGAAACATGCTCATGTACTTAAGTGTTACGGTCACCAAGTAAAACAATGTCTCTTGGCTCAACGAGTAGTTACCAGGCAAAGCAAGTAATAGTGTTTTGCTACCGATAAGCTCAGTACCTTGTTGAGGCGCAAGTAGATACATGAATAAAGCATTCAGGCTCAGTACGCTAGCCGTACCAAGTAACAGCGGCTTATAAACCCTAACCGGCACTCTGGTTAGCTTGAGTAGATAAAGCCCCGTTAGGATGAGTAACGTGATTAACCGTAGGTCGAATGTCGTTAATACAACAGTCACCCAAGCTAAGAAAAGAGCAAATTTAGTGATGCCGTTTAACGCATGCAGCGGTGATTTGGTATCAATGTAGTTGATGCCGAATTTTACTTTTGATGCATTCATAGCGAGCTTCTCTCGTAGTCGATGAAGTACTGCATAAATGCATTGGTGTCGTCGATTTTCATCATGGTCGCGAGTTCATAAATGCTGGTGGTACAAAGATTTGCGCGTTCTAACAGCGATGGCTGACTGAATACTTCCGTCATCGCGGCATTGGCAATCAGCTTACTGTCAGCAATGACAATTGAGCGTGTGGTGTACTCTAGAACAAGGTGCATGTCGTGTGAAATGATCACGACGGTGATACCTAACTCGCGGTTAAGCTTTTGGATAAACGCCAGCATTGAGGTGTAGTTACGGTAATCTTGACCAGCGGTCGGTTCATCCAAGATCAGAAGCTCTGGCTCCAATACTAAGATAGAAGCGATCGTTACGCGTTTTTTCTGACCGTAGCTTAGCGCTTCGATTGGCCAGTGGCGGAACTTGCTCAAGCCACACAGCTCAAGAACGTTTTCCACCTTCTCTTTGATTTCCTGCTCTGTAACCCCACGATTACGCAGACCGAATGCAACTTCATCAAAGATCATATGATGCGAGATCATATGATTTGGGTTCTGCATCACTACACCGACTTTCTGGCTTCTTTCGAAGATAGAAAGTTCTGATAGGTCTTCACCGTTAAGGTATGAAGATCCTGAATCTGCGTCGATCACACCCATGATAATCTTGGTGATGGTCGACTTGCCTGAACCATTTTTGCCTAAGATTGAAACGAACTCACCCTTACCAATCTTAAAGCTAACATCTTCGAGAGCGTTCTTTTCACCATCGTAAGAGTAAGTCAGGCCGTGAACCTCAAGCAGAGGTTGGTACTGCTTCTCGGCAACTGGAGTAGGGCGCTCTGCAAACCAAGCCTGAACCGCAGGGCGGAACCTCTTGTAATCGAGAGCTTTGAGGTTTGATAGTTTATCGTCACTGGTCAAAGGTGCTTTCGCTGCCTTTAGAGCAGATAAATAAAGTGGTTCACGAATACCGTGTGTTTCAAGCAGTTCAGAAGCTAAGATTTCATCGGGTGTCATGTCCGCAACAACTTCACCGCGCTCCATCAAGA
This sequence comes from Vibrio sp. 070316B, assembly GCF_013114115.1. Taxonomy (NCBI): domain Bacteria; kingdom Pseudomonadati; phylum Pseudomonadota; class Gammaproteobacteria; order Vibrionales; family Vibrionaceae; genus Vibrio; species Vibrio sp. 070316B. The sequence goes on from NZ_VTYC01000004.1 coordinate 13,977, forward strand.
TCACTCGGTCGATATCGCGGTGTAGAACATCCTCAAGGCGATGCTCGATGATTACGATAGTCTTGTTGGTTTTTTTATGAAGCTGGTCGATGATTTCGATAGTCGCTTTACCCGTTTTCGGGTCAAGGCTAGCCAAAGGTTCATCAAACAACAGGATGTCAACGTCATCAACTAAGATGCCTGCTAATGACACGCGTTGTTTCTGACCGCCTGATAAATCATGTGGCGAACGATCAAGCATATCTGCTAAGCCGACCATTTTTGCTGTCGACTTAACCAGAGGGTACATATCAATGTTCGACACTAACTGGTTTTCCAGAGCGAATGCGATGTCTTCGCCAATACTCAAGCCGACAAATTGGCTATCAGTATCTTGCAATACCGTGCCGACTTGCTCGGTATAGTCGTGCATTGAAAACTTAGGGATGTTCTTGCCGTTGATCTCTAAAGAACCGGTAACCTCACCTTTAATCGCGTGAGGGATTAGACCGTTAAGACACTGACCTAGGGTAGATTTACCACTGCCGCTTGGTCCAATAATGACGATTTTCTCTCCTTTCTCTATCCTTAGATTGATATTTTTTAGCGTCGGTTTATCCAGCGACTCATATCTAAAAGAGAAGTTCGAAAATGCTATAGTCATTATCGCTTATGCCTCAGTCAGGTTACGGCTTTGTTTGTTGCGTTTAGCGACTGATTTAAGGATCAGTAAGCCAACAACAGCGATCAGAACGGTGTTACCCGCTGCAATGATAGACAGTTGAGTGAAGACTTTAGTAAACGGTTCTGCATAAAGGATGGTATCTAGGAATGCAGAACATCCGTAACCGACCACATTACCAGCAAGGGCAAGTACCACAAACAGCGCGAAGTCTTTCATAGGCAACTCACCTTGCTGAAGGCGGTTCTTGGTCAACATCGGGAATAAACCGATGATCATACCCACAATACCTGAGCCCAATACCCAAGTTAACCATACACCCCAGCCTGCGAATAGGTCTGTTACCCAGTGGCCAATGAAGCCGACTAAGAAACCTACAATTGGGCCGAACAAAACAGAAAACAGTGCTAACACCGCCATTGCTGGTTTTAATGTCGTATTAGCGAACACTGGCACACCAAACATAGGTAAACCACCAATGCCGTAAAGTGCTGCACCAATGGCAATGACAACCACTGTTTTAGCTGAAAAGTTCATAGGTAACCTCAAATACTGAAAGATAAAAATAACAAAGAACGTATATTCGCCATTTTTAGTAGGTATCTCATCGAGATCGTTTTTTAGGCAAATATAAAAAATAAGGCGCGCATTATACAGTAGAACCCTTCCATAAGGGAAGGTAAGTGTCTAGATGTCTAAAATTCCATCCAGATAAGTTTATATGATGTAAAAAGCATTGGTTTATGGTTAATCAAGCAACAAAAAAGCCAGAGCAGGTCTGGCTTTTTCATTCACATTAACAGTGTGTTAAGTCAGTTCTTGACCAACCTATACCTGGCTTAGTGATCTAGGTATAGGTAGTTTTGCCAACTCTTCATGCGAATAAGTACTTTACGCATGATAGATACATGAGTGAAGCTATCTGAATAAACTGCAACTTCTACTGCTGTACCCATAGGTAAGTGGAAATCAGACAGGTCATCAGTAATGGTCAATTTAACAAACACACGGCCACTAGTACGCAATGCCTCAGTACCCAGTAGCGCACCTCTCGCTTGGAATTGGCTCTCACCGATGGCTGGAATCACTTCTTCGATGCGTCCTTTGAATACTTTGCCTGGTAATGCTCTAAACAGGAACTCTGCTTCGTAGCCTGGTTGTAAGCGCTGCAAAGAGTTTTGTCTAAAGGCTGCGGTGTAGAACTGGTCTTCTGTGTGAACAAAAGTCATCACCGGAGCAAGTGGCAGTGGTACTGCCATAACACCTGGGCGCAGAGCTAATTGAGTCACATAGCCATCTGTAGGTGCTCGAACCACAGTCTGCTCTAAGTCAAATTGAGCTTTACGCAGCTCTGCTAATAGGCTTAATACTGCTGTGTTCTCACCACCGATCTCAGAATCTAAAGCAATTTTTGCTCTTTCTAAGGTCGCATCTGCCACTTTAACCGCAGCTTCTGATGCTTTATACGCTTGTCTGCGAGTATCCAATTGTTGCTCAGTAAAGGCACCACTGTCGTAACCGCGTTTGTAACGAGAGAACTCACGTTGGGCTTTATCTCTCTCAGCAATGGCTTTGATTCTTGCAGCTTCAGCTTCAGCAACGTCAGATTCCATTCCTAGCGCACCTTGGCTTGCTTCCTTTACTTTCGCTTCTAATCTTGCGACTTCAGCCTCGAACGGAATAGGATCGATTTTAAAGAGGATATCGCCCTTTTTCAGAGGCTTATTTGCCTCTACTGGCACTTCAATTACTTTACCTCTAACCCCTGAAACGATAGGCGTTGTTGAGTAAACTTGGTTACCAATCTGAGTGAAAGGGTGGTTGTAGTTCATCAGTAAGATCAAAGTACCGATGATGATCACACCGCCAAGAACAGCAGTAGGGACAGTCCATTTATTTAGCGGAATGTTGAACACCTTAAAAATGGTGATACACAGTGCCGCGTAGGTCATTATCAGCAGTAAATCCATTACTTAACCTCCTGATCTTGAGCTTTATTTTGATCGTTATCTTGCTTACTTTGCTCTGGCTTTGCTTTCTTGAGTTGTGAGATTTCTTCCTGAAGGGTGCTCACTTGGTCGATTAAGATATCAACACGATGGTGAATGTCGTGCTGTTCTTCTTCGAGTTTGGCAAAGCCCCATCCGCGATCTTTACGCCATAATGTCGCCCAGATCCAAAGAAACGGCCAGATAGTATGTAGAGTGAAAAGGCTAACCCAGCCAGAGACATGAATAGCATCTTGATGAGGATGATTGCGTTCTTTCGCAATTTCATAGGGAATATCGTGAATGACGATGATGCCGTAGAAGATGACTAATGCTACGAAAATCAGTAGACCGAGCGCAAAGTAGTCTAAAAACATAACAGATCCTTGTGATGTTAGATATTAGTTATAAATATACTACGCTATCATCCAAGTAATTGTTATCAAAATGATTTACCGAGTTATAAATAATGTGTTTTTGCTTCTAATGTGAGCGATGTCATTATTGGAACTTATAAAATCACTCTCTAATTTATTGAGTTATTTCTGTTATCTTGTTTGTCATACTGACTCAATAGTGATCGTTGAAATATGCGGGATGCACATAACCACAAGGATGGATACAAATGTATATAGGTGAAATAGCGGCGATCGGTGCCGCTATCGTGTGGGCGTGTGCGACTTGGATTTATGGGCAATTTGGGCATCGTTTCTCAGCAATGCAGCTCAATATCATCAAGGGTTTGGTTGCTTCAGTCATGATGCTGCTTGTGATGCCGCTTATCCCAATGCCAGAGTTTGAACTGAGTGCTAATCACTTTTGGATATTGGCGATTTCAGGAATTATTGGAATCGCAATTGGTGACAGTGCTTACTTCGCTGCTTTGAAACGAATTGGTGCCAATAAGACACTGCTGCTTGAATCGTTAGCTCCGCCTCTTTCTGGTGTACTGGCGTTGATGTTCTTGGGTGCTGCGTTGACACTTCAAAGTTGGCTCGGTGTCGTCATTACCACGCTAGCGGTGACCTTCGTGGTATTTCAACCTTCTAAATCGGCGAACAATGATTCAACTAACCAAGCGCAATGGAGCGGCATTGGATACGGGCTAGTAGCAAGTGTGTGCCAAGCTTCAGGTGTGGTTATTTCTCACTACGCTTTGGTGGCTGGTGATATCCCACCATTGTTGGGGGCGTTGATTCGCCTGACAGTCGGTGTGTTTGCGGTGATGATGATTATTCCTTTTGTAGAGAATAAACCTTACTCATCAATCAAAAGGGATTTATGGGATATGACTAAACTCGACAAGCTATGGTTACTCAGCGCCATTTTTGTTGGGACGTTTCTCGCGCTTTGGTTGCAACAAATTGCTTTAAAAAATGCCAATCCCGCGATCGCTCAAACATTGATAGCGACCAGTCCAGTCTTTATTCTGGTGATCTATGCGTTGAAGGGGGAAAAGGTCTCAAAGCAGAGTCTCATAGGCACGCTTGCCGCAGTAGGAGGAATATCTTTGTTCTTCTATCAATGACGTCTTTTCATGAATAGATAAAGCTTGAAGCAAGGTATTGTTTTGCTATTGGATAGTGCCGAGCTGAAGTGGTTCGGCACTACTTTAACTATTTCATTACTCGGTGCAGACTTGGTTTCGACCGTTTGCTTTTGCACGATATAAGGCTTTGTCTGCTCGATAGAAGGTACGCTGTGTATTCTCGCCCTCACGATGCATCGTGATACCAATACTGACTGTTAAGCCACGCTCACCGAGTATTTCATGCCAACCAAATTGGAAAATTCGTTCACGGTAATTCTCTGAGTGCATTTCTGCTTTTGCCATGTCGGTATTTTCAAGAATGACTAGGAACTCTTCCCCACCGAATCTGACACAGGAAGCGCCTCGGAACTTGAAGTATGACCTTAACTCTTGAGAGACACTCACAATTGCTTTATCACCCACTAGGTGGCTCAGTTCATCATTGATCGACTTAAAGTGATCAATATCGACAACCATGAGTGCGAAAGAGGTGTCGTGTAACAACATATCTTTTAGCTTCACGTCTAACCATCGGCGGTTGTGCAAACCGGTTAATGGATCGGTGAACACATCCTGTTGGAGCTGTGCCACAGCGTTTTTGTGCTGTTCGGTTGTCTCTTTTAGCTCTCTGTTTTCTTGTTCAGAGAGGATGAGTTTTAGTTGCAGCTCGAATCTCGACAGGCGACGAAGTTGGCTGGCTCCCAGCTCACTGATTGGTATCTGTTTCATTAGATCCGTCTCAATTCGGTAGCCTTTTTTCTCGTAGCTTAGTGCTTCCTGAAAACGTCCTTGGTTCATGCATACATCACTAAGTGAGTCATAGAAACGTTTAGCAAGTACAGGGGATGAGTAAACCTTCATGCGCTTGTCTGTACTCGACAAGATCATGCTGGCGTATTCTTGTTTGCCGATGGCACTTAAACAATGAGCGAGCTCGAGACGTGTCATGGTTGCTAACCAACTTGCTTGCGTGTTGTTAGCAGAGTATTGAATCTTAGACAGGCAACGGAGCGCCTCGTGATATTTCTTCTTTGCACGCAACACTTTTGCTTGGTAAAGCAAGATCTGAGCGGTAAGCAGCTTGTTACTGACCAGAATACTGAGTTCTTCACACTCATTGAGTAAGTCGCTAGCGGCAGTAATGCGGTTGAGTAGCAGTAAGCTTGCGACCATATGAAGTTTGAACTTGAGACGAAGCGAGCGACTACTTATCGCATGGTCTATGCTATTGATTTTTTGGTAATAACGAAGGGCTCTACTGTGGTCGCCATAAGCGTCACACAGGTTACCCATGCCTAGAATCGCCATTACGTATTCATCGATATAGCCATGTTCAACCGCGATGGATGATGAGCTAACGAACTCATTAAGCGCCGAAGTGTAATCCCCAACTTCTACCAAGCGATCACTTAGGCTGGTTTTGACGGTCAGAATATCTTCTATATCTGTTGGCAAATTTAATAGATTGAGTGCCAGTCTAAGTTCTTCGATACTGGTTTGGGTTTGCTGCAGTTCAGCGCGATATTCCGAACTAATGATATAGCAGTGCGCTTGCTCGGTTTTGGTTGTCGAAACATGCTGGCGAATATGGTTCCAGAATATGATCGCTTCTTCACCTGAAACGGAAGAAGGGTCTAGACCTGCATCGGTGATTTTACTTAGTAGCGTTTCCATCAAACTCTTACCTCGGCATCGTCTTCTTCTAGTTGTTCAAGAGTGAATGGGAACGTCAAAATGTCATTGAGGCTGACGGTTGGTTTTGAACCTTTTAATCCTTTTCGATGCCATGGATAAATATCAAGCATGGTACTTAGAGTTTGGAAGGTTTGCTCTGCGGCTTCGCCTTTTTCAGAGAGCATGAGAGCAACACGCTCAGAACTGAGCCTTGAAATGAAGTCATCTTGATTACATAAGGTGTGAGCGATTTCGGTGCAGACATCTAAATAGTCAGGATCGACGTGTTGGAACATGATAATGCTGTGGTTTGAACGCTTAAGCTCTGTTTTGAACAGAACCAGCTGTTCCCACCAAAAGGTTTCAGACACGACATAAGAGAAATGCTTTTCAGGGTCATACTCGTGTTGGCCACGAATACGGTTGATGAGCTTTCTCGCTCTCTGTTCGAGTTGGCGTTTGGAGCTGCGCGCTTTATCTAGACCAACTCGAGTAGTCTGTTCTCGAAGCATACCGATAGAATATTGACGGTACTTTTTAAAGGCGATCAAAGCGGCTTTAAAATCCTGGTTTTCTTCTGCGACCAAAGATTGCTGATAACAGATTTGGCTGAGTAGCTCACCATTATCAAATTCGTTTGCTGACTCTTCCGCAAGCCTAAGCAGTTCCGCAGCTTGCTCTGGTCTTTTTCGTAGCAACTCTAGACGAGCACGACTGATATACGAGTGCGCTTTCATCCAAACTAGGTTGTGTTCAACTGCCAAGTTGTGCGCTTTGGCTGTTGCACGTTCAGCGTCGTCTAAGCGCTCAAGGCCAAGTAGAGCTAAGCCTCTGAAGTCCCATACTTCTGCGTGCCAAGTGTTGTCTTTATGTTCTTTTAACGCTTCCTCTGCACCATCTAATACTGACAGCATTTCAACATAGTTGTTGAGTAGGTAGTAATCCCATGCGAGAAGGATTCTTGCTTTACCTTCTAACCAACCAATACGGCTGTTGTTGGCTACTTTAACGGCAAGCTGGTGTGTAGAGCGAGCCAGCTTATATTCGTGAGTCATTCGCCAGATGTTGCCAAGGCCAATGAGGCATTCGATTTGAATCTCGACCTCATCGACCAGCGCTGATTGTTCTAACGCATTGATCCAGAACTGTTGTGCAGAGTAGTACTTGGCTTGTCCCCAGAACTGGAGCGCGTGTAAATGGAGGATTTCGGGCAGAAAAAGATCGGTATCTAAGCGGCTTTGTCGCTTATAGGCTTCCTTAATGTACTTTAACCCTTTTTGGTAATCCATTAGGTTCCAGCAACATCTCGCCATCAACATTAGCGACTGAATCGCGCCTTCTTCAAACAGAACTTGTTCGGATCTGACGAGGCATTGTTGTGCAATCTCTAGGATCACCAATGGTTCAGAGTCGACGCGAGTCTTGAGTTGTTCTAGTTCTGTTTCAAGAAGGTACTGATTTTTGTCCAAGGCTTAGATCCATAATTATCGAACATGTTGATAACACAATCATTATAAGAGTGTGATTTAGGATAAGCACCAATTATCTTTCTCAGAGCACTAAAGGAACATGAATCTTTTCCAATTATGGGGGATGCCTCATGTTGTTACTTTAAAATCAATGAGTTCCCGAATAATTATCTAGAGCGCTTGTTTTTATGAAAGTAGTTGCTTTAACGTCAATGGGTGCTCTGCTACGCCTAAGCGCTGCGCTGCAGTGAGTCCTTGCTTATCTTGGTAGCACAGATTGTGCCAAGCCCTGAATATGTCGAGTAATGGAAGAATGCCGCCTGGACGAAGCTTACGTCTTGGCTCATTGATAAAGCTATCAAAAAGCACCTGAAAACGCTCTTGATAAAACTTGGTTTGTTGAATTGATGCGGTATTAAACCACTGTTTTGGCTCCGGATTACTGCCTGTTAGGTAGCAGATACCTTTCTGCTTATCACCTTGATTGGCAATAGCCCAGCGATCGCGCCACCAACTCATGTGAACGATATCGATCTTTTCAAAACTTTGATCGTCTTGCCAGCCTGCGTCTTCTTCTACATACATAAGGTCAATATTTTGACTCTGGATACGCGGCAAACATACGCTCAGGGCGGCAGATCTTAGTAATGGATCTTGTGGCATATAGATCGCAACGTGTTTGTTCTCATCACACATATCAAGCACATGCAGGAAGTGAGCATAAGACGTATAAGGCGGTCGAATGAGCGCCCCTTTCGAAGGGTAGCTAAACGTTGTGAGGTTACCCATCGGGTCTTCAACATTGCCTCTTGCCAAAATAACTTGGTATTGCTGTTCAATACGCTCTTTGAGTTTGTCTGATCGCTGAGGCAGTTCAAGATTCGCTTCTGAAGAGTGCTCTTTAGATACAAAGCGCGCCACATCATCATAAGGGTTGTGATCGACATTCCCTGATGGCTCTTCATTTTGTGAGTAATTCACGTGTTGGCAAAGGATATAGCCAGAATGCGCCTCACCCGTCGCTATCCAAACCACTCCGTTGCTACTTTGTGGTTGTAAGCGCTGATAATGGGAAGCGAACTGATAGTCTTTGGCATGATTAACCCATCGTGCATCGATCATCGCTAATTTGCGACGGCATCGGCTCGCGATATGGTCAACATGGTCATAGAAAGTCTTTGGGTTGATCTCTAGTTTTCGGCAGATTTCACGTACGGAATAGCCCATGAACAGTAAGCCCATGAGGTTCTCTTGAAACTGGAGTTTTTTATTGGAGCCAGACCACTTGTCAACAAACGTTGATTGGCAGTCTTTGCATCGATAACGCTGCCTGTCGCCGCTGTAGCCGAAGGCATGATAAAGATGTTTATGGGTATGAACCGATAAGCCGAAGTTATCGCAATCGTCATTACGACAAGCAGGGAGCCCATCGCTATGAAGTTGTCTTAGGCGATGAAGTTCGCTTAACACTTCACGATTGTTAAGTAAGGGGGGGAAAGCTCCACATTCACGACAAACCATCGCTGGACGCTTAGGGTTCGCGTGTTGCAAAACATAACGTTTTGCATCGCTCAAGCCAAAGTTGTCACACGCCAATGTTTTACAAAAGTTGAGTTGCAAACCATCCGCATCTTTTGGCAGCTTGTCGTTAGACACGATCTCCCCCTCGGGATTATTTGAGCAGCCAAGTGAGCTTGGCTGCGGGGTAACGCCTTTCAATGTATCTCTTATCAAATCGTTAGATGTTGATTGCAGTCTCTAGAGCAACTTTCATCATGTCGTTGAAAGATTTTTGACGCTCTTCAGAGCTTAGTTTCTCGCCACGGATGATGTGGTCAGATACTGTTAGGATAGTCAGTGCTTTAGCACCAAGGTCTGCAGCAACGCCGTAGATACCAGCCGCTTCCATATCAACACCTAGGATGCCTAGCTTTTCCATTTTTTCGAAAAGGTCAGCTTCTGGAGTGTAGAAAAGGTCTGCAGAGAATACGTTACCAACTTTAACTGGAACTTCTTGTGCACGTGCTTGGTTTACTGCTTCTTCTAGAAGACCGAAATCAGCGATTGCCGCGAAGTCGTGATTGTTGAAACGAATACGGTTTACTTTTGAGTCTGTTGAAGCACCCATACCGATAACAACGTCCATCAATTTAACGTCGTCACGTACTGCGCCACAGCTACCTACGCGAATTACGTTCTTTACACCGAACTCAGCAATTAGCTCGTGCACGTAAATGCAGCATGATGGGATACCCATACCGTGGCCCATTACAGAAACTTTCTTACCTTTGTAAGTGCCTGTGTAACCGAACATGTTGCGAACGTCACAAACTTGCTTCACGTCATCAAGGAATGTTTCAGCAATGTATTTTGCGCGAAGCGGGTCACCCGGCATCAGTACTGTTTCTGCGAAATCACCAGCTTGAGCGTTAATATGAGGTGTAGCCATGGTCGTTCTCCAAAGTTTAAACGGTAATTATAGGAACAGGATTTAATCAATTACCGATTCTGTTGAATTGAATTCGTTTTGTTGAGGCAATATTAGCGAGTTAAAACGAGGCTCCATGAGACCCTAGTCACAAAATGGCTCTGCTATTATCGTTTTATTAATATTGATAACTAAATATGTTGAAATCTTAAAGGCAATCGATTTTGTGTGGAATAATTGAAGGTGATTTAAAGAAAAAACTCAAATTAAAGATCGATTGCATATGGGGTTTGAAGTAACAATTCGTTGTAGAGACGTTTAATCAACGATAATCTAAACTTTGATAAGGACAGTAAACCAAGGAATTGTATGTTGTATTGCGCTAACTCGACGCTTTTGTACTCCATGACAACAAAAATACGCAAGACCGTTTCGTTTGCATTGAGAGCAACTACGTTTGCAGTGAAAGGTACTTTGATTGCTGCTGGGATGGTGTCGTCGTGGGTGTCTGCGGCGACCTTTGAACTGCCTCCTGAAGAGAGTCGCATTGTAGGTCGAATACAACAGCACGAAGTCGCAGCAGGTGAAACGCTAGCGAACATTGCAAAGCAATACGATATTGGTTTTCTCTCGTTAATGGCGGCAAATAAAGGCGTTGATCCTTTCCTTCCTGCTGAAGGCTATGTACTGAGTATCCCTAGTCGTTTGATTCTGCCGGACACCCCAAGAAAAGGAATTGTGATTAACCTTGCCGAGTTAAGGCTGTATTACTTTGAGCCCGAGAAGAACCAGGTGCACGTATTCCCTGTCGGCATTGGTCGAGTAGGACGTGATACGCCAGAAATGATCACCAAGATAAGTCAAAAAAGACCCAACCCGACCTGGACACCACCGAAGTCAATCCGTGAAGAGTATCTAGAGAAAGGGATCGAATTACCTAGGGTGGTTCCAGCTGGGCCAGAAAACCCATTGGGAGAATATGCATTGCGACTTGCTTATGGTGCGGGGGATTATCTTATACACGGTACTAACAAAGACTTTGGTATCGGTCTGCGTGTTAGCTCAGGTTGTATCCGAATGGAGCCTAAAGATATAGAGTGGCTTTTTGAACAGGTAAACCGTGGTGAGCAAGTGACCATTATTAATGAGCCGATCAAGGTTTCATTAGAGCCAGATAGAAGTGTGTTTGTTGAAGCGCATGAGCCATTGACTCGAAGTGATGGTTCTAAAAAATCACTACAAATCCCGGTAGAGTTGAAATGGTGGCTTGAAGATGCCGATCTACCAAACTCAAAAGCCAAAGCGGTTATCTTTGCTCAAAATGGTGTGCCTGTTGAAATCGCACCTCCTGTGATTGAATTTTAACTCGTAGGCTTTTGTTGAGAGTCGGTTTACTTTCTTCTTTTAACCTATTTAGTTTTCCCCAAATAAAAGCACCACATCCGTTAAGAGGTGGTGCTTTCTATATACTGCTTTTTGCGACTTATTTAATCTACAGCTTAATCGCGCTTAGATATCAAACTACTTAGTGTAAGACTCAGCGATGTTGTCGATACGGTCGTTAGCACGGTCCGCTTCTTCTTTTGCTGCCATAGCGGCTGCAGAAGCTTCTTGAGCTTTCATTTCTGCTGCTGCTTTGTCACTCTTAAGAGCTTCAACTTCGCTTGTTAGTTGAGCGACTTGGTTAGTTAGTTGATCCATTTCTGATACTGCAGCTTCTTCTGGCTCTGAAGAACAACCAGCTAGAATGAAAACTGAGGCTGCAGCTGCGATTAACGTCTTATTCATAAGAACTCCTTGCTTATTTACCATCAAAAAATGCGCTATACATTCTTTATCATATAGTCGCTTCATTAATGATTGTAGCGACTAATTTTTTAACTGCAAAAACAATAACTAAAGAAATTGCTAAATTTTTGAGGGAATTAGCTAAGCATCACGTTCTGTCTCACTTATGAGATGGCCGATTTTGAAGGACTTTTTCGTCGATTGAATGGGGCTAACCCTTTGCTAGCAACGCATACAATGTTCTAAACAACTTTGTTAGTAGGGATAAATTTTCTGTGATCTCTATCCTTATAAAGCATTTTCGCGGTATCATGTCGCGTTAAAATAATTTTATTCAATACCATCATGACTGGAGAGTCCTTTGCACTTTAAAGATTTAGGCTTAGATAACCGCTTACTGAAGAACTTAAAACATTACGACTTTAAGAAAGCGACAGAGATCCAATCGAAAGCGATCCCTGTTGCTATTGCCGGTAAGGATCTATTGGCTTCATCAAAAACGGGTTCAGGCAAGACATTGGCGTTTGTTCTGCCAATGATTCACAAGGCATTAAAAACCAAAGCGTTTTCTGCTCGTGATCCTCGTGGTGTAATTTTGGCTCCTACTCGTGAGCTGGCTAAGCAAGTTTACGGTGAATTACGTAGCATGCTGGGTGGTTTGTCTTACGAAGCGGCGCTTATCTTGGGTGGCGAGAACTTTAACGACCAAGTGAAAGCACTGCGTAAGTATCCTCGTTTTATCGTTGCGACTCCAGGTCGTCTTGCTGACCACCTAGAGCACCGCTCGTTGTTCCTAGATGGTGTTGAAACGCTTATCCTTGATGAAGCAGACCGTATGCTTGATCTAGGCTTTGCTCCTGAACTTCGTCGCATTGCAAACGCTGCGAAGCACCGTCGTCGTCAAACTTTGATGTTCTCTGCAACACTTGATCACGCTGAAGTGAACGACATCGCGAATGAGATGTTAGACGCTCCTAAGCGTATTTCTGTTGGTGTTTCGAATGAGCAGCACCTTGATATCACGCAGAAGTTCTACCTTTGTGACCACTTGGATCATAAAGAGGCGATTTTAGACCGCGTTCTGGAAGAGGCTGAGTACCGTCAGGTTATGATCTTCACGGCAACTCGTGCTGACACTGATCGTCTAACCGACAAGCTTAACGAGAAGAAGCTAAAAGCGGTTGCACTGAGTGGTAATCTAAACCAAACGCAACGTAATGCCATCATGAGCCAGTTTGAGCGTGCGGTTTACAAGATCTTGGTAACAACAGACGTTGCTTCACGTGGAATTGATATTCCAAACGTAAGCCACGTTATCAACTTTGATATGCCTAAGCACACTGAAGAGTACGTTCACCGTGTTGGTCGTACCGGTCGTGCTGGTAATAAAGGTGATGCAATTTCTTTGGTGGGTCCAAAAGACTGGGACAGCTTCAAGCGTGTTGAGCTTTACCTACAGCAAGACCTTAACTTCTCTGTTCTTGAAGGGCTAAAAGGCAAGTTCAAAGGCATCAAGCCTCGTAAGCCAGCCTTCAAGAAGGGCGGTCCAGCTAAGAAAGCGGGCAAACCTCAAGCGAAGAAGACAGCGAAGAAGCCAGTTAAACGCGATAAGAGTTTCCATCAAAATGTGGCTGTGGGTGATAGCGTATTTATCCCTAAGAAGAAAGTCGCGCCAAAAGTGGACGACGAGTAATCACTAGCCAGCTTAAAGGCTTTATTGATATAACTTAGATAAATAAAAACCGCCAATATTAGGCGGTTTTTTTGTATCTCTATTCTGTCTAAGCCATTAGCCTCAGGTCATTAGCTAGAAATCGAACGTTGAGAAGGAATATGCCAAGATGTGGTCGGCAATGTATTTATGAGTAGCAGTCGTTGGGTGTGTCACGCCCCAGAATACATAGCTGTCTGAACCATAGGTGGCACAGTCATTGGTTAAGCTATGGCTTCGTAAGTAGTCCGCAGCTGAGCTTCTGTTGAGATCAAGACAAGCGTCACTCGCATTTCTAAAGCCATGCTGTTCAGGATTATCAGTAATGCTTGCAAACAGTGCACTTGCATCGAACAGCACCACATTTTTCCCCATGTTTTGGTAATACTCGGCCTGTGCTTTAATGAATTGATTAAACTCAATGATCTTGCCACGAACCTTGATGATCTCTTGTTCTGTCGAGTACTTGAATTGAGGCGCCTTTGTTGCATCAGGCAATGTGAATAACAAGATATTGTTGGCTCCAGATTCAGTCAATCGAATGAGAGCACTGCTGAAATCGGCTTTGACATCAGCGACTTCGCGGTCGTAATTCATAAAGTCATTGAGCCCAAATTCCAGCGTAAACAGCGAGTTTTCTGGGTGATAGTTTTTGGCGACTTTCATATAGGTTAAGTAGGACGTGACTTGGTCATATACCCCGGTTAATGCGACATACTGATTGGTACCTGCTGCGCCACCTACAGCCCAATTATATAAAGGGACGTCTTTGGCTTTTGCTAGGTATTCTGTCCAGACTAAGCCATTAGAAAAATGCCCTAGAAACCACGAGTCCGCATTTGGGAAAACCCATTGAGATCCGTTAAATAGATTTCCAGTATCAGAAAGGCTATCACCAAAAGTAACAATGCGATTTATCGTATTTCCTTGAATAGCGTTGTCATTGGTCCAAATTGAGTGGTTATAAGAGAAGCGATTATCTGCGGCAAAGTAGGTAATGTCTGCGGCATCATGCTGGATATCGAGTGTTTGTTCACAACGCTGTTTGATTTCAGATTGCGGAGTATCACTGTAAAACATATTTTTGAACGAGACGGACGACCACCAATATCCGTTGATCGTGTAATAGTCCCCGTTTTCTTTTTTCGCCCATTTCCAATCGGTAGCGGCTGAGTCATGAGAGGCATCTGTGCGATACCAACATCGGACGTAAGAGTAGGTTTCTGAATCTTGTGTGCTGAGTACTTGAGCAGAGGAAATAGATTCCGGTGTTGGTGTTGAATTTTCAGCAGCATAAGCACCAAACGGCACTGTTAACGCGAGTAATAAAGCCGTATTTTTCATTACTGTATTCTCTTTTTATGTGTAGGTAAGCCGAATAAACGTTGTTTATTGTTGATAACTGAGTAAGTAAATGGCCGGTACGACCTATATCGATAATTGATAATTACCGTCAACACATTCAGCTTCTTGGTGTTTAATAACTGGCATAAATGTCAAACTTCCAACGATTTTTTGGTTATTGCTCTCAAACCTCGAGAGTAAGTGATTAACACGTAATCTCCATTAAATGTTAATTTAATCAATACCTTATTGTTATTTTTGTTGATTGATCTTCGCCTGCCTAATGTTAATCCCTATTGTTTATTTCCAGTTCAACATCACAAATCTCGAGTCACTCTTTTTAGTTTTATAAAATTATCACCTACGTTTCTCTTACTCATCAGAGGTCTAACTTGTTTAAGGAAAGAGCATTGAAGAAGATATTAATTTGGACAATCGCCTGCCTATCCAGTTTGGGTGCCTATGCAGGAACAAGCGCTTCGGCATTAGAGGTAAGTGGATACACGGAAACCAAATATCCCATTGTGTTGGTACATGGCTTATTTGGGTTCGATACGTTAGCGGGTGTGGATTACTTTTATGGGGTGCCTGAATCTTTAACCAAAGATGGCGCGAGCGTATACGTTGCACAAGTATCAGCGACGAATAGTTCAGAGGTTAGGGGAGAGCAATTATTGGCTCAGGTCGAGACACTTTTAGCGGCAACAGGAGCAAATAAGGTTAACCTTGTCGGGCACAGTCATGGTGGCCCCACAGCGCGGTATGTGGCCTCTGTCAGACCAGACCTTGTCGCATCGGTAACGAGTATTGGCGGCGTTCATAAAGGTTCAAAGGTAGCGGATTTAGTTCGTGGAACCGTACCTGAAGGGTCTGTCACTGAGGGAATTGCGGTTAAGTTGGCGGGTGGTTTGACGACACTCATCAATCTATTGTCTGGTGGCTCAGACCTCGAACAAGATGGCTTGGCATCACTAGAAGCGTTGACGACAGAAGGTTCTCTTGCTTTCAATCAATTTTATCCTGAAGGGGTTCCAACCTCTGCATGTGGTGATGGTGAGTGGCAAGCCAGTAACGGCGTTTATTACTACTCATGGACAGGGTCTTCCACTTTTACCAATCTTTTGGACCCGACCGATGCGGCGATGACAGTGCTAGGTTTAGCGTTTAACGAACCAAATGATGGGCTTGTTGGAGCTTGTAGTGCTCACCTAGGTAAAGTGATTGGGGATGATTACAAAATGAATCATCTGGATGAGATCAACGGTTTGTTGGGCATCCATCATTTGTTTGAGACTGACCCGGTAACATTGTATCGCCAGCACGCGAACCGATTGAAGTTGGCAGGCTTGTAGCTTGTACTGATGATTCGTTAACACAATAAGGAAATATAATGAATAAGGCCGCCATTTTTTCGATAACCACGATAGCCCTGATGAGTGCAGCGGCGGTCTTTATTTTATATCCAGTGGAAGAGAGCTTAAACCCAAGCGGTGACGAACAACAAAGTATCTCCTCGTTGAAAGTGAGCTCTCAACAAGATACTGATATTGATAGTGCATCGGCCAAAGACACTATGGATTACTTCGTCTCTGGACAAACAGAGCTAACCCTTGAAGATATTCGTAACAACGTTGCTCAGCACCATGCTCAATCAAAAGGTGCAATTGTCGATGAAGCCTTGTTTGCCAAATATCTTGATTACAAGTCGGCATTGACGTCATTGGACGTTCAGTTCGACCCCACCTCGCTCTCTGTCGATGATCTGCAACGCTTAAACCAAGCCTTACTTGATCTCCAGGCTCAGTTTTTTAGCCCGAGCGAGATAAGTATCTTATTTACTCACGATAACCAAATGAGGGAGGTTGCTTTAGAGAAGCTTCGATTGAAGCTAGAAGGGCTGAGTGAGCTGGAATACCAACAACGGTTAGATTCTTTAATCTCTGAGCAAGCAGACTACGTCCAAACGAGCCACAAGAATCAGGTGTTGCTTCAACAATTATCCAAGTCTGAAGGGCTTGAACAGCAAGAGAAATACTTGAAGCGAAATGAACTGGTGGGTGAAGATGCCGCGCAAAGGCTTGAAGAGCTCGACCAACAAAGAGCTGATTTTGAGGGGACTTTAGAGATTTACTTAGCGGAACGAAAAGATATTTTAGACGACGCAGGGCTATCACAAGTCGAACGACAAGAGACAATCGCGGAACTCAGAGTTGCCCACTTTCCTTCAAAGCAGATCCGAAGAGTAGAAGCGATAGAACGGATTTGGGACGCAGAGCTTGAGTAGTGAGGTTCGTTCAATGAAAGAGCCTATGAATAAAAAAACCAGTCACGAGTGACTGGTTTTTTGCTACGAGGCGGGTTGTTTCGACTATAAAGTCAAACCCTAAACCCTAAACCTTGAAGTAACCCAACTGTTGTTTCTGTTGCTCTGCAAGGTTCGATAGCTCATGGCTTGCAGCAGCAGCTTGAGTAATCCCGGTTACGTTCTGGCTTACTAAGCTGTAGATGTTGGAGATATTGCGGTTGATGTCTGACGTCACTTGGCTTTGCTCTTCGGCTGCAGAGGCTACCTGAGTGTTAATTTCCGTCATGTCTGTTACCGAGTTGGCAATACCAGAAAGAGCCTCGCTTACTTCAGCTGCAAGTGTTTGGTTGTGCTCTAGCATCGCCAGTGAGCTGCTCATGCTCTCGTTCGCATTGCCAGATTGAACCTGCAAACCTTCGATAATGGTTTGTATCTCTTTGGTTGAGTCTTGAGTACGTGCCGCTAGCATTCGAACCTCATCGGCAACCACAGCGAAACCACGACCACTTTCTCCCGCACGCGCCGCTTCAATAGCTGCATTCAGCGCAAGTAGGTTGGTCTGTTCAGAGATGCTTTGAATCACCTCAATCACTTTACCTATCTGTTCTGAGTGCTCTTTCAGTGTTCCCACAACATTCGCTGCTTTACTAAGCTGAATAGCCATTTGCTCATTGGCTTTGTTGCTTTCGTTAAACAAACTCATGCTGTGCGTTGCCATTTCGTCGGCTTGCTTAGATGCCGAATCTGCTTGAACTGCATTTTCGTTAACGTGAGAAGCTGTGCTCTCCAATTGATTCACTGCAGAAGCAACTTGCTCAACTTCTTGCTTCTCTTGATCTGAGTTCACGCTTGATTGCGTCATTACTGCAGCCAGCTCTGTGGATGCAGAAGCGACTTCAATACTGATTCGAGAAAGTGAACTTACGGTGTCACGAAGTTGGTCTACCGATTGGTTTACGTCTTTTGCTAAGCGAGAGATTTCGTTGTCGCCGTACTCTTCTGCTTTTACTAGCAAGTTACCATTTGCGACTTCGCGCATAGTTGCTTGAATATTGCTGATCGGCTTAACAATGATGCTTGCGAGTACCCAACTGATGACCAATGCGATTGAAAGGATAACTAATAGAGCTACCGTTGCCGTATTAAGTGTATTGGTGTGTTGCTGACCATTGATGTCTACTTCTTGCGTTGCAAGTAAGTTGAGCTTTTTAGATAGGGTATTGATGGCTTGTACCATCTCGTTACCTGCATGACGGTATTGGTCAATGGCCACTTGGTAACGTGCATCGAAGTCAGAAGACAGAGCTGAATTACCATGTTTTGCCTTTAGCAAAGGAAGCATTGTTGTACGAGAAAAGTCGACATAGTGATTCATCGCCTTACTCATTGCTGCCACTTCGTCTTGCATCCCCGGCACAGTATTTAAGGAGTTTAATAGACGAGTGTTTAGGTCGCGCTTTTCATTAAGAGTTTGAACTAACGTTTTCACATCATCTGCATTGAACAAGCTGTAGATCGCCTTGATGCGCATACCGTAGCTGTTGTCGACGATTTCGCTGAGTTCTTCTTTATGTAGGATCAGTTGGTCTGTTGCGATAGATACCTCTTTAAAGGCATTTTCTAGTTTGTCACCACCGATAATAACCCCCGTCAAAAGCAATACGACGGAAAAGAGTACAGGTATTAGTATTTGTATTTTTATAGATAAGCCACTGAGAAGTTGGCGCATGTAATGTCCCTCTTTGAATAAATAAATGAGCAGAAGCAATTGTTATTATTGTTATTAGCAGGTGATTCTAACTTCTGAGAATGACAATTCAATCAGTAATAGATTCGATTTAGATATATGCGATAGGTATTTGATAAATATTGATTATTTATCGTTCAATTAAGCCTTTTAACCTTTGTAAAGGTAAGGCTAATAAGGGGAGGGTTGGCCATGTTCTACGTAAAGAACAGCATTGATGGTTATTTGAGCGGGTTGTTTTAATTTGGTTGGAATAAATACTTAGTGTTTATAGAACAAGGCAATGTATTACTTTGAAGGCATCTAATAAGGAGAAAACAAGAAAATAAATTGCAGTTGTCATATAGGCTTCAATTTAGTGAAACACAACTGTCACATTCGGATTCTAAAGTGGGCACCGTTCAAGCAAACACAACATTACGGCAATAACGCCACTAAAGGAAATTTGTGATGAAAAAGACAGTTATCGGTGCAATCGCACTTCTAGGCGCTCTAACAGTGAATACAGCTTCAGCTAAAGAAACTATCTCTGTAGTTGGCTCTAACAGTGCTTCTCCACTGGTTGAAGTTTTTGCAGAAACCTACATGAATAAAGGCGAACCAGTGTTCATCGAAATTCAAGCTCCAGGTTCTTCTGCAGGCATCAAAGCAGCAAAAAATGGAAGTGCTGACCTAGGTATCTCTTCTCGTGACCTTAAAGAAGAAGAGAAATCTGCTGACCTGAAAGAGCTAGTTATCGCTCGTGACGGTATCGCAGTTGTTGTAAACCCAAATAACGAAGTATCTGCTCTGAGTGCTGAGCAAATCACTTCAATCTACAAAGGCGACATCACTAACTGGAAAGATGTTGGTGGTGCAGACAAGCCAATCGTAGCAATCACTCGTGATACTGCATCTGGTACACGTGGTGCATTCGAAGACATCATGAAGCTTAAGAAGAAGATCGGCGATAAGAAAGTATCGGCTATCTCTCAACGTGCACAAGTTGCTAACGGTAACGGCGCACTTAAAGTTTCTGTAGCAAGCAACCCATACGCAATCGGCTTTATCTCTCTAGGTACAGTTGACGAATCTGTTCAAGCTCTAACTATCGACGGCGCAGAAGCGACTGTAGATAACGTTAAGAACGGTTCTTACAAAGTTGCTCGTCCTTTCCTAGTACTTTACAAGTCTGGCGCTCCAACAGCTGAAACTCAACAGTTCCTAGACTGGATGGTTGCAGACGAAGCTCAAGCTATCGCTGGTAAGAAAGGCTACATCACAGTTAACTAATCTTAACTGACTCACTTTAAATTATTGCTCAGCCTGACTTTAGGCTGAGCCTTTTCTTTCAACTTTGGTTATTTCGAGCTCTTTTTGAGCCACAAAGTTTGAGATTTTATATATGACCATCGCAAATAGTGAAAAGCTTATGAATACTGAAGCGACTCAAATCAATAAGCCGAGTCTGCGCACCAAGAAGCGCGTTGACTGGAGAGAAAGAATCTTCCACGGCTTGTTCTTATCGAGTGCTGTAATCGGCATCGTATCACTAGCCGTTATCGCTTACTTTATCGTTGCAGAGAGTATCCCTGCATTCCAAGAAGCCGGTGTTTCTGGCATCGTTTTGGGTGTTGACTGGTTACCTCCAGCTCTATTCGGTGTTGCAACTATGATTGTTGCATCGATTGTGTCGACACTAGGCGCTGTAGTTGTTGGTGTTCCAGTAGGTGTACTAACCGCTATTTTTATTGCTGAGATTGCTCCTAAGCGTCTTGCAGATATTATTCGACCAGCAGTTGAACTTCTAGCGGGTATCCCGTCGGTAGTTTACGGCTTCTTTGGTCTAGTAATCATCGTTCCAATGATTCAGAACATCTTCTCTGTACCAGCGGGTAACACTATTCTGGCAGGTATCATCGTTCTAGGTATCATGATTCTTCCTACCGTTATTACGGTTTCTGAAACTTCGATTCGTGCGGTACCTCGTACGTACAAAGAAGGTTCACTTGCACTGGGTGCTTCTAAAATCTATACGATTTTTAAGCTGCTCGTTCCTGCTGCTCGTTCAGGCATTATGACTGGTGTGATTCTAGGTATCGGTCGTGCACTTGGTGAAACCATGGCAATCATCATGGTGATGGGTAACGCTCCAGCAATGCCAGAAGGTATTTTGGACTCGGCTCGTACACTAACAGCAAACATTGCGATTGAGATGTCTTACGCAAGTGGCGTTCACGCAAATGCACTCTACGCAACCGGTGTTGTACTTCTAGTGTTCATCATGATGTTAAATGGTGCTCTACTTTATCTTAACCGTGAAAAATCGAAGTAAGCGGGGATGAGTAATATGGATCTCGTAAAACTAAAACAAGCCCGTCAAACTAAAGATAACATCCTAAAGGGTTTTATCTGGGCGGCAGCAGCAGTCACTGTTGGTTTCTTATTCTGGATTATTTGGTACATCCTATCGAACGGTCTGCAATACGTAGATTGGAACTTCATCACTGACGATTACACTCGTACTGGTGAAGAGCGTGGTATTTTCCCAATGATCATCGCCACGATCTACATGGTAATTGCATCGATTGCCGTTGCAGCACCACTGGGTATCATGACGGCAATCTACCTAACTGAATATGCGAAAGTTGGTAGCCGACTGGTTAAAGCGATTCGGTTCTGTACTGAGTCTCTAGCGGGTATTCCGTCGATTATCTTCGGTCTATTCGGTATGACTTTCTTTGTATCGATTCTTGGTCTTGGCTTCTCGATTCTATCGGGTGCACTAACGCTAAGTATTCTGATTCTTCCTGTAATCATTCGTACTACAGAAGAAGCATTGATGGCAGTACCACAAACTTACCGTGAAGGCTCATATGGCCTTGGCGCTTCAAAAATCTACACTATCTGGCGTTTGATCTTACCAAGCGCAATGCCAGGTATCTTAACTTCGGTCATTCTTAGTATTGGTCGTGTAATTGGTGAATCAGCGCCTGTGTTCTTAACAGCAGGTATGGTGGCACGTGTTCCTGAATCTGTATTTGATTCTGGACGTACACTAACGGTTCACTTATATAAGCTGACAACAGAGCTATTTACTATCGATGAGTGGAACCAAGCCTACGGCACGGCGACAGTCCTAATCGTATTGGTTCTCTTGATCAACATGGTTACAAAACTGATTGCGAGACGCTTCAACACGGCAACTTACTAAGCTCACTAGCTACTGGCTCAACAATAAAGAGAGCCCCCGTGATAAAGAAAGCATCAAGTTAGACACGAATTTAAGAATTTAGAGATTACGAACATGAACAAATTTGATATTGAGAACCTAGATCTGTTTTACGGCGACAACCAAGCGCTTAAATCTATCAACCTGCCAATTCCAACTCGCCAGGTTACTGCTCTGATTGGCCCGTCTGGCTGCGGTAAATCAACACTATTGCGTTGTTTGAACCGCATGAATGACCTAATTGAAGGCGTTACGATTAAGGGTAAGCTGGATATGGATGGCACTGACATCTACGGTAATATCGATGTTGCTGACCTACGTATCCGCGTAGGTATGGTATTCCAAAAGCCAAACCCGTTCCCAATGAGCATCTACGAGAACGTGGCATACGGCCTACGTGCTCAAGGTATCAAAGACAAAAAACACATTGATGAAGTGGTTGAGCGCTCGCTACGCAGTGCTGCACTGTGGGATGAAGTAAAAGACCGTCTTAAAGCGCATGCATTTGGTCTGTCTGGTGGTCAACAACAGCGTCTATGTATCGCACGTACGATTGCAATGGAACCAGATGTAATCCTGATGGATGAACCAACATCGGCTCTAGATCCAATCGCGACACACAAGATTGAAGAATTGATGGAAGATCTGAAGAAAGACTTCACTATCGTTATCGTAACGCACTCAATGCAGCAAGCGCGTCGTATCTCAGACCGTACCGCTTTCTTCCTCATGGGAGAGCTTGTAGAGCATAACGAAACCAGTGTTATCTTCAGTGAACCAAAAGATGATCGTACTAAAGGTTACGTAAACGGTGACTTTGGTTAATCGATGATTTACGTGCGGTGTTTAAGCGATTAGATACCTTTGCACACTAACTGAAACGCAGGTTAGATAATCGAATCGATCAATAGAATTATCACTATAACTATAAGCGATGGAAGTTTTGCCCCACTTTAGGTGGGGCTTTTTTATGCCTCTAAAAAAGCCCCAATGTCGATGAAAATTTGGGCAGAGAATCCCATTTTTGTCGTCCTTCTCATGCTTGTGATAATGTAAAAGGTGAAACTGCGACCCGCTTAACATCTCATTTTTACTTATATTGATTGCATATCAAGCCTTCTGTATTTTTGCTTTATTCTTAATCGCCAATGGAAGGAAGCTGTGCCTGTTAAAGCCTTTGCAAAACAAATATCTGCGACACGCGACCACCGTCTGTTGGCTGAGTCTCTTTTTGACTATCTGGTTAAGGTACTTACTCCAAAAGGGATAGGAATATTTGCTGAACCGACGCCGGAGAGCGACGCATTACCGCTTTTTTCTTATGGCGACCTAACCTCATTGGCGAGCTACCCCTCTACATTTTGGCCGTGGGTCTCACAGTTTGATACCGCAGACGGTGTGTTACCGATGGCAATCAACACCTGTAATTGGGAACACATGAAAGTGCTTGGTGGGGAGTCGTTTATCATGATGCTCGACAACGCACCTGCCTCCAGAACTTATTTAATTGTTCAAAATTGCAATGCTGAGAAGGTTAATCAAACCTTTGACCAAGATCTTGATGTGTTACAGCTCGCGGCTGCCCGTTGGCAATGTATTCGTGCCGAAAAGAATGCGGCGCTTGAAATCAAAAATAGAGACACCCGTGAAGCTCAATATTTAGATGAGATAAAGCTACGTGAACTGTTTGTTGAGAACATGAAGTTGGTCCATCAGGTCGCGCTTGAGCTTTCTAATCCCGAATCACTAGACGCTTTGTATAAAGCATCGGTTGAGGCTGTGCGAGATAGGTTAGGGTTTGATCGTGCGATCTTCATGTTGCTTGATATGAAAAAGCGTTGCTTCAGTGGCACTTATGGCACTGACGAAGCGGGTAAAACCAACAGTGAACACCATACTCAATACGATTTGCATCAACTTGAAGCGGAATACATTGAAGCGCTGTCTGATAACCATACTAATCTAGTCATCATCGATAATGCGCCTCTGTATACAGAAGGTAAGGTGGTCGGGCAGGGCTGGAATGGCATGCTCATCTTGCGTGAAGGCGATAAACCTGTTGGTTGGATTGCCATGGATAACTACATTCATCGTTCACCGATTACTAACTATCAAAAGCAGATGCTTGAGTCTTTTGGCTCTCTGCTTTCTCAGATCTATATTCGCAAGCGCCAAGAGCAGAACATACGTATGTTGCACTCGAGTATGGTTGAGCTGTCTCGATGCGATAGCGTCAGTGAAGTCTGTAAGTCTGCCGTTAGTTTTGCGATTCAACATCTAGGTATCGATCGACTGGCGGTTTTCCTAACAGACAAAAAGTGCAGTTACATGCAGGGCACTTGGGGTACCGACATCAAAGGCGATATTGTCGATGAGTCCTATTATCGCTCTGAGCTGGTGGAACGTGACATTGTAGCCGCAGCTCGTGCTTGCCCGAATCAAGTCGCCTTCGAAGAGTCTGTGCCTATTTATCATGATTTCAATATTGTCGGCGTTGGTTGGACGGCCATGACTATGCTCACCACAAACACGGGTGAGCCTATTGCGTTTATCGCTGCCGATAACTTGCTAACTCGTAGCCCGCTTACCTCACAGCTTCGTGAGGTCATACGTATCTTTGCTTCGAGCCTTGCTGAGGTGCTGCAAAGAACCATGGCTCAAGAAGAACTGAAAAAGCTCAATGAAACATTGGAGCAAGAAGTCAGTAAGCGTACCCAAGAGCTAGAGTTGGCGAATGAGCAATTAGATATCATTTCTAAACTCGACCCTCTGACGCGCCTTGGAAACCGCCGTATGTTGTCGCAGGTTTTAGAAGACTTGAACGGTGACGATCAAGGGGCGTTTGCCTTACAGAACGAAATCACATTTGGCTTGATTCTTGTCGACCTCGACCACTTTGGTTTGTACAACAGTGTCTATGGTCATACTGAAGGGGATGCGGCTCTGAGGACAGTAGGTGAGATACTGAATGCCCATGTTCACAATGATAAAGAAACCTTCTGTCGGATTGGCGGAGAGGAGTTTATGTTGTTGATGATTGGCACGAATCACTCAGAGACAAAGCAACGCGCAGAGTCGATTAGAAAATGCATTGAAGAGGCAAAAATCCTGCATTGTGAAAGTAGTACCAGCCCCTATTTAACCGCATCCGTTGGTTATGCCTCGATAACGTCTGACCAGCATCAGTTCGACTTTGATTTGTTGTACGGCAAGGCAGATAAAGCCTTGTATCAAGCCAAAGATTCGGGGCGAAATCGAATTGTTTCTGCATTAAAACGTAAAAAAGTCACAGTCTCTCTTTCTTAAAATAAAGACCGTTAATCTCCATATGATCAACGGCCTTTGTGCTTTACTGTTCTTGATGAGCAGTGTCGACTAAAGCTTTTCTAGCGAGCTATTCTGCTTTTTACTCGCGACTCTTTTGGGCTTCTTCACTGCTTTGATTGCCAGCTCAGGGCTCCAGGTTTGGGCTGGTGAACCGGCTTTACCATAAAGGCTTTGGTTTAGCTTGGCGAGTTCGGCTTCAACGGCTTGTAACGTCTCATCACTTAGATCTGTATTTTCAGATTTCCATTGCTCAAATAAGGTTCTGGTCATCACGCCATCTTTCGTTCTTAGCGCTTCAATAAGCGCTTCTTCGGTATCTGATTGACGTTCAACAGTGTGTGTTGGTTTTGTCGTTACACCGCGGCGTGACCAGAAGTAGAAGGCCATCGCAGAGCTAATCAACCATAAAGCAGCAAATAGGGCGGTGAGATAAGGCCAGAACCCTGGGTTATCGACGTTAATCACCTTTGGCGCTGTTTGTTGGAGCGGCGCGCTAGCAACAGGAGGTGTGCTTGATACAACACGATCACTTGCTGTTACTGTTAGCTTTAGGCCCTGAGCTTTGCTGGTTTGTTCTGATTGGGCATCAGTATTGAACCAAGTTTGGGAAACATCCGGAAGTGAGATGTTTCCTGCTTCTTTTGGGATTAGAACCTGTTTATACACCACCACCGCATCGCCGGACTGTGTTGTGCCAAATTGCGGTTTTTCCTCATAAACACGAACCGATTTAGGGTAGGTGATATTCAGTTTTGGGAGTTGGTGCTGCGTTAAGTTACTCGCCGTCATGGTAATAGTACGGGTTAACGAATCACCCGCTTCCATTTCGATGGCTTGCTTATCGCCTTCTAATCCTTTGTTACCGGTTAATTCGTTACCTTGGCTATCAGACCATTGCTGTATCAATTTGAAGTTTGATGTTGGTAACCACTCACCCTTGTAGCCTTTTGGCACATCCTTTACGGTGACATCTAAGGTTTCAACGGGTGTGTCGAGTTGGAACAAACGTGTTGTACTAGAGTTGTTGGTTGAGTAGACAACAGCTCCTGTTAGCTTCGGCCCGTTCAGCTTAAATTGACCTGCTTTTTGCGATGAGATACGGAATGACTGTTGAACTACCGTCACCTCCTTTCCATTGAGAACGTCTTGAAATTGCTTCGATTCCCCAATAGGTTCCACATCTAAGCCTGAAGAGCTCGGTGGCGCGATTATCGGATCTTGAAGCCTTCTTGGATCCGCTTTAATGATCAGCTTTACATCAAGCTCTGCGGTCTCTTGTGGGTATAGTGAGTTCTTACTTAGATTAAGTTGAAACTCAGCCATGTCATGTTGAGTTGGCGCCGCTTTATTAACGGCGACACTGATGGTGATAGGCTTGGTTTTAGCCCCTTCAATGTCAAAGCTAGGGATCTGTACCTGGCCTAAGCGTAGTGGAGCAAGGGTGATGTTCCACTCGCTTGACACCGAACGGCTACCATTAATGATGCGCATCGATGACCCAAAGCTTGGTGTGCCAACATAGAAGTCTTGCTGAAGCGCGGCGAGATCCAGAGCATCAGAAGAGACCTTCTCGTCGGTGGTAACTCTAAGTAGGAAGACTTCATCTTTGGTGACACTGTTCTGTGAAACACTTGCTACGGCATTAGCCGCCAGTGCTGAAAATGACGAGAAAGCGCCCAACAGCAGCGTTAGGGCTATGGATAAAAATGGCTTGTTTAGAAATCGCATGGTTACCACTTTTTGTTCTGGTTGTTAGGAGCACTTTTTTGTTGTGCTTGTAAAATCATTTGCGCTTTAAGCAGTTGGCTTGGGTCACGCGCACTCTCTACTTGCTCAAGCTTTCGCATATCCGGGTCATTCGATAGCGGTTGCCCTGAGGCCTGTGCTACAGCTTGTTGAGCATTTTTATCACCTTTCTTATCTGAAGCTTGCTGAGCGCTTGCACTTTGAGGCTGCAACTTATCCTGCCCTTTTTCCTCAGACTGGTTTGCTGTACTTGGCTGCTTAGATTGCTCGCCCTCTTGTTCGCCTGCATTTGCACTCGATTGGTCTTCTGCTTGCTCTTGGCTTGTGCTTTGAGGTTGGCTATCAGCTTTGCTCTGCGAGTTTTCATTGTCTGCAGAGTTTTGCTGTTGATCCTTTGAGCCTTGCGAAGAATCATTTTGCTGACCTTGCTGACCTTGCTGACCTTGCTGACCTTGCTGACCTTGCTGACCTTGCTGACCTTGCTGATTCGGTTGGTCTTGGCCTTGGTCTTTTTGGTCTTTGGACTCAGAATCATCTTGCTGTTGCTGTTGCTGTTGCTGTTGCTGTTGCTGTTGCTTCTGGGCTTGTTTCACGATTTCTAGATTCTTCTTCGCATACTCATGAGCAGGGTTGTTTTCGAGAATGCGTTGATACTCTTCGATCGCTTGATCGTACTTGCCTTGCTGTGCTTGAGCATTCGCAAGGTTGTAACGAGCACTTTCATCAGTTAAACCTTGTAGTGTTTGCTCAGCCGCTTCGAAGTCTCCCGCTTTGTACTGTGAGATGCCTTTCCACTCTTGCTGTTTGAATTGTTCCGCAGCCTGCTGGAAATCTTCATCTTGATAAAACTGATAACCTACTTGGTCGTCGGTTTTCCATGGGCTTGCAAACGCCGTGTTCGGTTGGCTAAAAGACAAAACCACAGCCAAGCCGCACCAAATAACGCCTTTTCTGAAAAGCCCAAGTGCAGGTAGCAAGAGGAATGGCAGTAGCCAAAAGCCATTGTTGACTCTGGTGTTGAGTGAGTTATTGGTTTTGGTTACTTCCGTCGTTGTTGCAATGCGGTCGAGATAACTCGCTATGTGTTCAACATCCGAATTATCAAATTGAACCTCAGTAAATGTGCCACTATAGCTGCGTGTCAGATCGCGCATGTTTTTTAAGTTGGTTCTTGCCACTACCGTCTGTCCTGAGTCGGTTTGCATCATCGAGCCACTTGGTAATGAGATTGGTGCGCCACTTTCACTGCCCACAGCTAAGATAGATAGCGTCCAATTGCCTCCAGATAGTAGCGAGTCGATCTCTTTCTTTTCTTGGTCATCGATGTCATCGGCAATGAGTACCAAATCACCTTGGTAGATCTTTGCACGAGTCATCATCTCAATGGCAAGCTTAACCGCTGCGGGGGCATTACTGCCTTGGTAAGGGATGATATCCGGAGACAAGTTCGGTACTTGGCTCTTAATGGTGTTGATGTCTGACGTTAGTGGGCTAATGGTATAAGCATCGCCAGCGTAAGCGACCATTCCGGTTAAGCCCTCATTCCACAATGAGAGTAGATCGAGCGCTTTATATCGCACTTGCGTTAAACGGTTTGGTTTTATGTCGGTAGCGTAGAGCGACATCGACATATCCATCATCACAACTCGTGCCTGTGTTTTTTCAAAGCTAGGCTGCTCATTGTTTTGAAAGCTTGGTCCGGCTAGCGCAATAACACCAACCAACCACCAGATCCCAAAGTAAGTACTGCGGTTTTTAGACGGTTTGCTTGATTCTGGGGCTAAATATCGCGCGATATGAGAAGCCAATAACCCTTGTTTTGATTGTCTCTTGCTGAGCCACCAAATAGCGGGCAGGGCAGCAAGTGCTAACAACCAATATGGGTAGATAAAAGTAAAGTTAGACATTGTTTCTCCTAATGGCTAACAGCATAAATGCGAAGAACATGGCAGCCGACAAAGGCCATACAAACCACTCTTGTTGTGGTCGCCATATTTTGGTCGCATTTGTCACGGGTTCTAGTTGGTTGATAGTGTCGTAAATCGTTGCCAGCTCTTTGCTGTCACGCGCCCGGAAGTATTGACCGCCAGTGCGTTTGGCAATTTCCATTAGCGTGCGTTCATCTAAATCTTGAGCGGTGTTTACTTTACGAGTCATGAAGAACTCTTTAACCATCATTTCGCCTGCGCCAACACCGACGGTGTAGATGGTTGCGTTGTACTTCTTGGCAATATCTGCAGCCTCTAATGGGTCTAACACTCCGGCGGTATTGCTGCCGTCACTAAGTAGAACCATCACACGTTGAGGCGCATCACTATCTACAAAGGTCTTGGTTGCTAGGCCAATGCCGTCACCAATCGCGGTTTGATTACCGATCAGTCTTAGGACTGCTTGATTGAGTTGCTGTGACAGCGTGTCTCTATCCAAAGTCAAAGGTGTTTGTAGGTAGGCATGATCGGCAAAGAGCACCAAACCAACTCGGTCGCCTTTGCGGCGTTCAATGAAGTCACTCAACACATGTTTCACTGCCGATAAGCGGTCGATGTACTCGCCATTGAATTGCATGTCCTCTTGGCTCATGGAGTAGGAGAGGTCGACAACCAACATCAAATCACGGTGCTTCGGTTGAAACTCAACGGGTTCGCCATACCAGACCGGGCGAGCGCTCGCCGTTACTAGCAGTAGCCAAATAAGCACTGACAGCGCCTTTGGCAAGCGGGTGCTTGGCGTTTTGGTATTACTGTCTTCTGGCAAAAATGGAAGCTTGAGAGCACCGCTTGATTCTGCTTTAGGTGAGAACAAGTAAACGAGAAACGTTAATGGCGCGAGGAAAAACATCCACCACCAAACGAATTCAATGTTTAGTAAGTTAGTGCTTAGGAGATTACTCATAACGACCTCGCTTTGGAGGAAGGGCTTTGCGAATCCAAGTTTCGCAGTCAGTCACCAATTGTTGTTGGACTTTATGTTGTTCTTCGTTCATTGAAGTTGGATCTTGATAGAGTGACTGTTGCCAATGAGCTTGTTTCTCTACAAACAACGGTTTTTTCAATTGCGCGTCTAAGAACCTCAACCAATCATCGCCGGCTAGGCCTGCTACTTTTTCTCGTGGGAAGTAGCTCAATGCAGCCTGACGAAGGATGCGTTGTGCTTCACTTGGAGATAAACGATCTGAAGACTGACTATTAGTGAAGTAAGACAGCGCTTCTTGCTTCGCCTGTTGATTGTTTTTCCTGCGTCTTACAATAAAAAATACAAGGGCAATCAAGATGATGGATGTGACAATCACTGCCCACCAACCCCACGCTAGAGGCCACCATGTTGGCGCATCTGGTGTAATTACAGGGCTTAAATCTAAGGGCTGCTTCATGACTGAGATCCTGATATCTGGCTCATCAATGGCAGTGCACTCGACAACGAGCTATAGGGTATCGCGAGAGATAAGCTCAGTTGTTGTAGCTGCTGCTTTTTTAGTGAGAACGCGTGATTGAGTTTTTGCTTCTCTTTCGTAGAGGAGAAGTTAAACCATTGCGTTTTATTGCCATCGGTGACTTGTTTTGAGCCTTTATAGGCCGTTTGACCTTGCTCTAGCGGATCATAAAAATGTACCAGACGAACTCTGTTGTGTCGGCGAATTTGGCTGATAAGTGAGTAATCACTTTCTTGGTAACGTACAAAGTCACTGAGGAGGATAATATCGCTTCCTTTTGGACAAAGTTGATGAAGAGACTTCAATCCATGCTCTAAGGTGGTATCGCAACGATTATCGTCGTTGGTTAGCGCTGCATTATTGATTTCTATGACTTTTTGCAAAATACGCAAAGGAGCATGGTTACTGCCACTCGGTTTGATTTCTATGATTTCTTTGCCGGTATCGATGACTGCGCCAATTCGGTCTTTTTGAGCGACGGTTAACCAGCACAATTGACTAGCAAAGTGCGCAAGTTGAACTGATTTCAGCAACAGGGTTGAGCCGAAAATCATGCTGCTTGATAAATCTAAGTATAAGATGACAGGTTGTTCTCTCTCTTCAGAGAACAGCTTAGTATGCGCTTTGCCTGTTCTTGCCGTTACTCGCCAGTCAATGCTGCGTATGTCATCACCCGCTTGATATTGACGAACTTCAGAGAAATTCATACCGCGACCTTTGCGGTTGCTTTCGTGTTGACCATTGAGCTGTGACCAGAGGCTTTTCGCTGGAGGCAACCATCGAACAGACTGCGCTTTGTACTGCAGCAGTTCGTCCAGGTTCAGCATCACGCCGTCACTGTGGTTCGGTAATAAATTATTCATGCGCGTGTCCCTATGCGCTACCAACCAACGAAATAAGGTGTGCAATCACTTGGTTTGCTGTGACACCTTCAGCTTGTGCGTGGTAGCTACGAAGCAAGCGGTGACGCAAGACAGGAAATGCCATCGTTTGAACATCTTGAGGTGTGACATAGTCGCGACCTGCAAGCCAAGCATGTGCACGAGCGCAGCGGTCGAGAGCAATGGTCGCACGCGGACTCACGCCCATATCTAGCCACTGATCCAGTTGGTCGCTGTACTGCTTAGGTTGGCGAGTCGCCATTACTAGTCTGATGATGTACTGCTCAATGGTATCTGCCATGTGGATATTGAGTACTTCTTGGCGCGCTTCAAAGATAGTCTGCTGAGAGATTTCTTGTGGTTGTACCGATTCGTTACCTTGAGCTTCACCGCGGTTGAGTCGCAGGATCTCAAGCTCGCTTTCCATGTCTGGGTATTCAACCTCGAGGTGCAGCAGGAAGCGGTCTAATTGAGCTTCTGGCAGTGGGTATGTGCCTTCTTGCTCAATCGGGTTTTGTGTCGCCATCACTAAAAACAGGTCTGGTAGAGCGTAGGTTTTTCGACCTGCAGTGACTTGTTTTTCTGCCATCGCTTCTAGCATCGCTGCTTGCACTTTTGCAGGAGCACGGTTGATCTCATCCGCAAGTATAAGTGAGTTAAAGATCGGCCCAGATTGGAACGTAAATTCCCCTGTCTCAGGTCGGAAGATATCAGTACCCGTTAGGTCGGCAGGCAGTAAGTCAGGGGTAAATTGAATGCGGTGGAAATCCCCTTCAACACAATCAGCCAGTGATTTGACTGCGCGGGTCTTCGCTAACCCAGGAGGACCTTCAACCAGAATATGACCATCAGCAAGTAATGCGATCATCAGTTGTTTGACGAGCTCTTGCTGACCAATGATTTGAGACTCTAAATAGTTTTGAAGGACTTCGAAATTCGTTTTGTGCATTTTGGACTCTCTGGGTATCCATTTGATTTTTATTGTGAGTATTGGTCACTTTTCGAAAGCAAAAAGTTCCGGTACATCTACGTAATCTATTTTTTCAAATTTGGAATGATTTACAAGCGCTTAGCGAGAAACGCGTTTGATAGGTGGTTTTACCATATCAATCGATGTTTATACACCAAAGTGCTTACTGAGGTAGTTGTGTATGTGTGTGGAAGTTTTAATTGCGTAGAGGGTCGATAAAGGTCGAATGACGGCATATTTGGTGTGCCGATGCTGTACGATTTTTGATGATTTTGCTTATTACATTGTTTTGCAAATTTTTGCGATATGACTCTTTAGATTTATGGGTATTGGTCGATACATAACTCAGACTGTGCATTTTAGCTTAAGAGTGCACTAAAAAGCCCTGTTTTTGGGATACAAATGAAGAGCGATTCTTTTTAAAAGGTCCAAATATGTTTAAAACTAACTCTCTGAGTATTAAGCAAAAGGTAGTACTAGGTATTACTTTTGCGGTTCTTGCCTCTACGGTTATTGTTGGCGCGATGGCACAGCAACAAGCACGAGACGTATTGAGTCATCGATTGGTCGATATTGAACTTCCTGGAATGCTAGAGCGAATCAATGGTGAGATTGACCGTGAAGTTTCCCAGTTATTACTGGCTGCTGAGCAAATCGCTTCAAATGAATTTATTTCTGATGCAATCGAGTCGACAGATCGCGATCCAGCGTTAGAGAGTAAGTTGGTTAAACAACTGAATAATGTGCGTAACCAATACAACTTAAATGATGCTTCTGTAGCAAACCGTCAAACGGCGTATTACTGGAACCAAAATGGCTTCCTACGCCAGCTTAATCAACAACAAGATGGTTGGTTCTTTGGCTTTACTCAATCTGGGCAGCCAACCATGGTGAGCATGTTCCAAGAAGCCAACGGTGAAGTGAAGATGTTCGCTAACTACCAACAGCCTTCTGGTTTGGCGATGTCTGGTCTATCAAAATCGATGGACGACATGGTGAGCCTTCTTAACGGCTTCAAAATTGAGAATACTGGTTTTGTATTCTTAACCAACAGCCAAGGTGACGTGCAGATTCACCGTGAGCGTTCTCGCAGTGATTCTTCTCTTCAACAACTTTACGGCCCTCAAGCAAGCCAACTTCTGAATAAGTCAGGTTTCAACCTGATCACGACAGAGAGCCAAGGCCAAGAACTGTTTGTGGCAAGTTTGTACGTGTCGTCAATGGATTGGTTCGTTATTGGCGTTGTTCCAACAGGTGAAGTGTTTGCTGAGCTAGATGAGACAGCCCAAAAGATGTTGATCATGACTGCGGTAGTGGCATTAGCATTTATCTTGATGGGCGTAGTACTAGCGAACAGCATCACCCAGCCAATCAAGCTATTGGCTAAGCGTTTCAGTGACCTTGGTGAAGGTGACGGTGATCTTGCGCAGCGTATTGAAGTGAAAGGCAATGATGAAATCGCTCAGCTTTCAAAAGGCTTCAATGGGTTCATTGAAAAGATTCATGAGTCGATGAAGGAGGTATGCTCTACAAGCCAAGCGCTTCAAGTGGCGGCAGAGAGCGTTTCTAACAAAGCACACATCACCCATGACAACAGCCAAGAGCAACGTGACCAAACTCTTCAAGTGGTGGCAGCGATCAACCAAATGGGTATGACCATCAGCGAGATCGCATCGAACGCCGCAACCGCAGCTGAAACGGCAACACAAGCTTCGGGTAATACTGAAGTTGGTCGCTCTGTGGTTAACAAAGCAAAAGATGCGATAAGCCGTTTGGCACAAGACATCGAAAGCACTGGTCAAGTGGTTGAGCAGCTTGCTTCAACAACGCAAGACATTGGCTCTATTCTGGGTGTTATCCGTGATATCTCAGAGCAAACCAACTTACTTGCATTGAATGCTGCGATTGAAGCTGCGCGTGCCGGTGAGCAAGGTCGTGGTTTTGCGGTAGTAGCGGATGAAGTTCGTAATTTAGCAAGTCGTACTGCAGATTCAACGGAAGAGATTCAGAAGATGATCAACCAACTGCAAAGCGATGCAAAAGATGCGGTAACCGCAATGAGTGCGGGTAAAGTGATTACGCTTGAAGGTGTATCAGCATCGGATGAAGCGGTTGATGTATTGGGTGGTATTTCTGACCGTATCGTTGATATTTCAGACCGTAACACGCAAGTCGCAACAGCAACTGAAGAGCAATCAACGGTGGTTCACACCATTAATCAGAATATCGAAGAGATCAACGCGATCAACGAAGTTACAACGGGCACAGCGGAGCAACTTGCTGAGGCGAGCCAAGAGCTTCGTGACTTGTCTTCTCGCCTAGATAAGATGGTTGGTTCATTCAAGCTTTAATCCTTTCAAGCTGTAACATGGCTTAGAAAGTGATATAGACGAAGAGCTGGATTCATTTCATCGTGAATCCGGCTCTTTTTATTGGTGGACTCATTTGCTTCTAACTGCCTTTAGCTTGATCTGGTTTCGGGCTTTGCTTTCAATCAACCTAGCATCATAGAGCGGAAATGAGTAAAATCTGATTAGGTTTAATATTTAGGTAAGTATGTATCATGAGCGATTTTGAAAAAGAACTAGAGCAGATGACTCAAGAGATGGGCGATGAGCCAGAAGTAAAACTGCCATCACTTGAAGAGCAGAAAGCGATTGTTGCTGAGTTCAAGCGACTAGAAGCGGAAGGCAAATTGACACCTGAAGTATTAGAAGCGCACTTTGGTCAGTTCAACAAAAAGAATGATACGCCAATCCACTAAGCTTAAAACAACACTATTTTAGGTGACGTTGTTAAGTGATTGGTTGGGCTGATGCTCAAACTAAACAGATAAAGGTCTAGCACACGCTAGGCCTTTTTTATTGCTTACTGATGCTGGTCGAATCTAAAGAAAAAATCCCCCTTACAGCGTAAGAGGGATTTGAATTGGGCAAGTTATATCTTAAAGGCTTAGCGCTTATTCAGTGCCGTACTCTTTGTACAGGCGACGACATGCTTTGCCATCGCTGTGGAACAGGTGACAACGGTGCGCTGGGATACCGATAGCAAGCTTGTCGCCCGGTTCAACCGTTAGTGTGTCTGGTTGACGGTAGATAACATCAGCATCTGCACTTTCAAGGTTTAGGTAAACTTGAGTTTCGTTACCTAGCTTCTCAACAATCATCACTTCGCCTTCAATCGTTGCGTCGCCCGCTTCTGCAGACATCAAGTGCTCTGGACGAACACCTAGTGACATGCGGTCACCAACGTTAACGGTTGTACCATCAACAGGGATCCAGAAAGTCATGCCGTTTGAAAGCTGTACCAGTACGCGCTCTGCTTCCGCTTGTTCAATGTGTACAGACATAAAGTTCATCTTCGGCGAGCCAATAAAGCCAGCAACGAAACGGTTTTGAGGGTAGTGGTATAGGTCAAGTGGCTTACCAACTTGAGATACGTAACCGCCATCAAGTACAACGATTTTGTCAGCCATTGTCATCGCTTCCACTTGGTCGTGGGTAACGTAGATCATGGTGCAACCAAGCTGGCGTTGTAGTTTAGTGATTTGTGAACGCATTTGAACACGCAGAGCAGCATCTAGGTTAGATAGCGGTTCATCCAGTAGGAATACGTTTGGTTGAGAAACCAGAGTACGCCCAATTGCAACACGCTGGCGTTGACCACCAGAAAGTGCTTTAGGTTGGCGCTCTAGTAAGTGACCAAGCTGTAGGATTTCAGCCGCATGCTCAACACGCTTATCAATTTCTGCTTTGCCCGCTTTCGCTAGCTTAAGACCGAAAGACATGTTGTCGTAAAGGTTTAGGTGAGGGTATAGCGCGTATGATTGGAACACCATACCTACGCCACGCTTAGATGGCTCAACGTCGTTCATGCGTTGATCGCCAATGTACAAATCACCAGACGTAATGTCTTCTAGACCTGCGATACAACGTAATAGCGTCGATTTACCACAACCTGATGGTCCAACGAATACTACGAATTCACCTTCGTTGATGTCTAAGGTTACGTCCTTAGAAATCTGTACATCACCATATGATTTATAAACGTTTTTTAACGTGACACTCGCCATCTAGCTTGTCCTCGATCGATCAAATTTTAAGTTTTACTGCTTATCATTATAAGAAATTTTTGGGTCAGCAGTAACTGTAGGAATTGGTAAGTATTGAGTGAGTAAGAAAAAAGTGGGTGAGACTTGGATTCTGTAACCAAGCCCACCCGTCATAGCCAAACTGGTGCCTATTTCCCCCACATCCAGCTAAACCTCCCCCGTGATTCCATCACAGATTTAGCTCGATGCTTAATAAAGACAACAGCGGGCAGTGAAGCCAACTTAATGCATTATGTATGAAACACAACACTCGCTGGTAAAGGGTTCTTACTATCCACTCTTGGATGGATGCAGTTTCGGTGAATTAGCGTAAGCGTACATCCTCCTAATGGAAAATTAACTAGGGGGAGTAGGAGGGGAGGAGTAGATATAGGGGTTTAATAATAATTGGCGATCCAGTTCAAATAAATCCACCGCATAACGGTGATGCTGATCACGATGAGTATGTGTTTTGTGATTCTAGTCTCTAATCTGACCGGATGGTGATCACGAATTTAAGCCATAATAGCTAGGGCGTAGTGGCTAGGATGATGAGCTAGGGGCTGTTTTCTCAGATCATAACCGTCGAAAACTGGCTCGTCTTGTTAGATGTGCCCTACGTATAAATATAAAAAGGATATTCACATGAAAAACGCTCTAAGCGCTGTAGCTCTAGGTACATTAGTTGCTCTGGGTTCTTTTGGTGCAAACGCTGCTATCGAAGAAGGACAACTAACAATCTGGGTAGGTGGTGACAAAGCTTACGAAGGCATGGCTGAAGTAGGCAAACGCTTTGAAGAAGATACTGGTGTTAAAGTAACAGTAGCTTTCCCTGACAAACTAGAAGAGAAGTTCTCTCAAGTTGCAGCTGCTGGTGACGGCCCAGATATGATTTTCTACGCACACGACCGTTTCGGTGGTTTCGCGGAAGCAGGTCTTCTTGTTGATATCAAACCTTCTAAAGAGACAAAAGAAGGTATCGTAGACTTCGCATGGGACGCAGTTTCTTACGAAGGTAAGACAATCGCATACCCTGTTGCTGTTGAGTCAGTTTCTCTAATCTACAACAAAGCACTTGTTCCTAACCCACCTAAGTCTTGGGAAGAGATCCCAGCACTTAACGCTGAACTTCAAAAAGAAGGCAAGAAAGCGATCATGTGGCCTCTACGTGGTGGCGCATACTTCACATGGCCTCTACTAGCAGCTGACGGCGGTTACGCATTCAAACAGACTGCAGAAGGTTACGACATTAAAGATGCGGGCGTAGCGACTGATGGTGTTCAGAAGTCTCTAGGTTTCATCGAGAAGATGGTACAAGACAAAGTTATCTCAGCAGACATGGACTACTCAGTAGCTGAGTCTGAATTCGTTGCGGGTAACGTTGCAATGACTATCAACGGTCCTTGGGGCTGGGCAAACATCGAGAAAGCTGGCGTAGACTACGGCGTAGCAACACTGCCTAAATTCAACGGTAAAGCGTCTAAGCCTTTCGTTGGCGTATGGGCTGGTGGTATCAGCACAGCTTCTCCAAACCGTGACCTAGCGGTTGAGTTCATGGAAAACTACCTTCTGACTGATGAAGGTATGAAGAGCCTAAACGACGACAAGCCACTAGGCGCTGTTGCTCTAAACTCTTTCCAACGTCAACTAGACAGCGACACTCGTATCGCAGCAACAATGGACAACGCGATGAACGGCGAAATCATGCCTAACATCCCTCAGTTCACAACGTTCTGGTACAGCATGGAAGAAGCGATCGGCAACGTAGTTGATGGTCGTCAAACAGTAGACCAAGCACTGAAAGGTGCTGAATCTCGCATGACTAAGTAATAACTAAGCACTACCTTTTAAGGAGGGGGCAACCTCTCCTTACTTTTCAATTTTTATCTATATCGCTAGCAGGTTCCTCTATGCAGTCAGTTCAAGGTACAGATGCTATCCCAGCACCATCAAGCCTTCCAGGCAGTAAAAGCGTCTTCATCAAATGGGGGTTGCTTGGTAGCGTTGGCTTAATTAACGGCTACGCTACAATTCTAATGTATTCTCGCGGTGAGCTTGCTTTTGCATTGCTTACTGTGATCTTAACGGCTTTGGCACTTTACATTTTTGGTAGTAAGAAAACTTACGCCCACCGTTATATCTACCCAGGTATTGCCGGAATGATTCTGTTCATTCTTTTCCCATTGGCATACACCGTAGGGCTCGCGTTTACTAACTACAGCGCAAAAAACCAACTCTCTCTAGAGCGTACACAAACCGTTCTTCTAGACCGCTCTTTCCAAAGCGGCGAAAGCTACCCATTCACTTTGTACAAAACAGATAACGGCCACCAGATCGTGGTTAAAGATGGCGATCAACTGTTAGCGACTGACGTATTTTCTTTAGAAGGTATGACAGCGACAGACATGGACCTATCAGTTATCGAATCGACTCAAGGTGAAAAAGAGAAGATCAAAGCGATCATCCAAAATAGAGCAGCGATCAGCGGTGTTGATTTCCACCTGCCAAACGGTGATGACATCCGCATGAGTGGCTTACGTAAGTTTGCTTCAGTTGCTCCGCTTTATACACTTCAAGAAGATGGTGAAACACTGGTTAATAATGAAACCGGTGATGTTCTAAAGCCAAATATGGATGTGGGGTTCTATCAACCTGTTGACGCAAATGGCGAATTTACGGGCAACACAATCTCACCTGGCTTTGTAGTTGGCATCGGCACACATAACTTTGAGCGTGTGTGGAAAGATGACGGTATTAAAGAACCTTTCATTAGTATCTTCATTTGGACGGTTATTTTCTCTGTATGTACAGTTGCGTTCACACTGGTTATCGGCCTTGTGCTTGCAAACATCGTACAGTGGGAAGAGCTGAAAGGCCGTTCCGTTTACCGAGTTCTACTGATTCTGCCTTACGCAGTACCAGCGTTTATCTCGATTCTTATCTTTAAAGGTCTATTCAACCAGAGTTTTGGTGAGATCAACATGGTACTTGAGAATATCTTCGGTCTAAGCCCGAACTGGTTCTCTGACCCGATTCTTGCGAAAACCATGGTGTTGATTGTAAACACATGGCTAGGTTTCCCTTACATGATGATTCTGTGTATGGGTCTGCTTAAAGCGATTCCTGATGACCTATACGAAGCGTCAGCAATCGATGGTGCGAACTTCTTGGATAACTTCAAGCGTATCACGTTCCCATTGATGATTAAGCCGCTAACACCGCTACTGATTGCAGCGTTTGCCTTTAACTTCAACAACTTCGTAATGATTCAATTATTGACAAACGGTGGCCCGAACATGATTGGTACTTCTGAGCCAGCGGGGTACACAGACTTGCTTGTAAGCTACACCTACCGAATTGCATTCGAAGGCGGCGGCGGTCAAGACTTTGGTCTAGCAAGTGCTATCGCGACGCTTATCTTCCTTTTGGTTGGTGCACTAGCGTTACTAAACCTTCGTTTCACTAAACTGTCTCAAGATTAAGGAGCACGACAATGGCTATGGTACAAGGTAAAGGCCTTAAATACCGAGTGTGGGCAACACATGCACTGTTGTGGTGTTTCCTGGCAATGATTATCTTCCCACTACTGATGATCATCGCAATTTCGTTCCGTGAAGGTAACTTCGCAACAGGTAGCTTGATTCCAGATAACCCATCTCTGGAGCACTGGAAACTTGCACTAGGTATCTCAGTAACGAATGCTGATGGTTCGGTAACTGCACCACCATTCCCAGTACTGACTTGGTTGTGGAACTCTGTGAAAGTTGCAGGTATTACATCGATTCTGATTGTGGCACTGTCTACGACATCAGCTTACGCGTTTGCTCGTATGCGCTTTAAAGGTAAGAACACAATCCTGAAAGCGATGATGATTTTCCAAATGTTCCCTGCGGTATTGGCTCTTGTGGCAATTTACGCACTGTTCGACAAACTTGGACAATACGTACCGTTCTTAGGCTTGAATACGCACGGTGGTTTGATCTTCTCTTACTTAGGCGGTATCGCACTGCACGTATGGACGATTAAAGGCTACTTTGAGACGATTGATAACTCTCTAGAAGAAGCGGCAGCACTAGACGGTGCTACGCCATGGCAAGCATTCAGACTGGTTCTACTACCGCTGTCTGTGCCAATTCTAGCAGTTGTGTTTATCCTATCTTTCATTGCGACAGTTGGTGAGGTTCCAGTAGCGTCTATCCTACTTACTGATGTGAACTCTTACACGCTAGCAGTAGGTATGCAGCAATACCTATACCCTCAAAACTACTTATGGGGTGACTTTGCGGCAGCGGCTGTGCTTTCAGCGCTTCCTATCACTATCGTGTTCTTACTTGCTCAACGTTGGTTAGTTGGCGGTTTGACGGCAGGTGGTGTAAAAGGATAAGCTGTATCCTATAAGAAAGAAAAAGAGCGACCTTCGTGGTCGCTCTATATTGGCATTTTTATTACATCATTTGGTTTGGCCGCCGATCAGTAATAAAAATAACCCTCAGGTTACGCATAGCTGGCTACTAATCAGGTTCCTTACGCTATTAATGATTAGTGGTTTTTGTAACTCTAACCCAGGTATTTACTTGGGTTTTTTTATGCCTGCTGTTTTTAATCTTGCCTTTGTGTCAGCTTTGCTCGTTCACTGTCTACCCAGCGCGATTGTTATGTTTACAACGGCTTGAGTATTCAAAGTTTCGAGTCACATCTCTCCTAAACATTGACTGCATCATCTCGGTTACTTGAGGAAATGAACTAGTCTCACAAATCAGACATTCAGTATAAGGGGCTAATAGTCTATTGATATATTGCTAATATTCCATTGCGTGATACTTCAATGATTTGTATGCAACAACTATAGATATTGCATAAAAAAAGGACATAGACACAGTTATGCCTTTTAGAGCTTTTACTCGTTATTTCACGTGCTTATATAAGGTGTTTTGGATATTAGTTTTGTGAAGTGTTTGGTTGAGTATTGAGTCAGAACTCTTTACTTGAAGGAGCGCATCCAAGGTGTTGCAGTAATACATAGATACTTTCTTGGTCCAAGGCCACGCGACGAAACAGATCCGCAAATGTCGAGTCACCGCCGAAACAGGTTTGGATGTAGTGGTTGATCTCATTACTGTCGTAGCCTTCGACGTACAAAGTTCTAACCCATTGGTACTCAACAGCCTTCAAATTGTTCAGTGTAGCTTCGCTAAGAGTGGGGCGTGTGACGCTCAAGTGTGGCTCCGGGAAATTTAATACATCCATTATGATTGGCGGTATTTAACCAGAGCAAAATGACGACTTTATTACAGTCAAAATAAATCATTGAGCTTAGGGCAATTCATTCTAAGTGTTGGCAGAGAATCACGCTCTATGGCCGTAACAGAGTGCTTTTGGGGCTTATTAGATAGGAAGGTAGGGTTAGATAAACGAATGCCAAGCGAGTACCTGGCATTGAAACTATTTGGGCTGAAAAATAGCTGTTAAATGATACTGTAGGGCTAATGATTAACCTTATTTCAGGTACTTCACGTGCGCTTCCATCTCTTCACCGATCTGCTTACGCATGTTCATGAGGCGAATAGCTGAATCTCTTAGTTCGATGTCTTCTGGTGTTTCTGGAATCCATTCTGGGACTTTAGTCGGGTTACCATTTTCATCCACCGCAACCATAATAACGATACAGTGAGTGGTTAGTCGGTTATTCAATTCTTTAGGATCGCTGGCTTGTACATCGATAGCAATATGCATAGAAGAGGAACCGGTATAGATGACTTTTGCACTTACTTCTACCAAGTTACCTACATGGATTGGGGCAACAAATCGAATACCACCAGCGTAGGCTGTAATGCAATATTTGCCACTCCATCCTGCAGAGCAAGCATAGGCCGCTAAATCGATCCATTTCATTGCTGCGCCACCATGAACCTTACCACCAAAGTTCACATCCCCGGGTTCAGCTAAAAAACGCAGAGTAACGTCTCGTTTACCATCTTGTCGGCTATTGTTACTGCTCATGTGTCTTCCTTCATTATTATTTTATTGCATAACATGCGTGTTACTTGCTAATAACAATATACTTAAGACGAAATAATTTAAAGCGGATAATCTCAAGGTTACGAGTATTTTTTCAAACGGATGACAAGCAGGTGAAGGTTGTTGTTTGTTGGGCTTATGAGGCTGCGGACTAGGCTCATGGAGTTCGATACTGAAAAAAAACACCTAGCGCAGTGCTAGGTGTTTTTAAGCTGTTAGGTACTCATCGCGGTACC
Organism: Vibrio sp. 070316B; assembly: GCF_013114115.1. Lineage (NCBI taxonomy): Bacteria > Pseudomonadati > Pseudomonadota > Gammaproteobacteria > Vibrionales > Vibrionaceae > Vibrio > Vibrio sp. 070316B. The sequence goes on from NZ_VTYC01000004.1 coordinate 56,532, forward strand.
TTTATAATGTTAGCCAACTAACCGTTGTTTTATCTGGTTCGTTAAAGTGATTCTATCTTCATTACCACCAAAGTGGTAGTTAAAAGTCTTTATTGTTGAGCTCACTTTTACTGTTGTATGAAGTATAGATCCTTCGCGTAGATATTTCCTTTCGGATTGTTGTTTGGGAAGCCTTTGAGGGTATTTCGCACTAATCGAGTGTGATTGTAGTGATATAGAGGCATAACTGCTGCAGATTCGTTTAATATCGACTCAGCATGCTGGTATAAAGCAAAGCGATTAGCCTGATCTTCCGTCTTGCTTGCTTGCTGTAAAAGCTCATCGTACTCTGGATTACAGAAACCGCTTTCGTTTGCAGTGTGATCGCAAGTGAATGCTTCTAGAAGAGCAGAAGGTTCTGGGTAATCGCCAAATGCCCATGAACGAGCAAGTTGATAGTCTCCGGTTCCTTTTGCTGCGACGTATGCTTTCCATTCCATGTTTTGTAATTCAACGTTCACCCCGAGAGGCTTCCACATCGAGGCAATTGCGATGGCAATTTTTTTGTGGTTCTCGCTGGTGTTATAGGTGAGTGTGAATTTCAGAGGGTTTGCTCCGTTGTATCCAGCGTCTTCAAGTAGCTGTTTCGCTTTGGCTTGGCGTTCGACACTATTTAATGCTTCAAATACTGATTTCGGCGCCGTGTAGTTAGGAATATTATTCGGTGTCACGCTGTAGGCTTCGGGTTCACCTTGCCCTGTTACCTTATCTACTAGTATCTCACGGTCGACGGCCATGCTTAGTGCTTGACGTACTCTGACATCATCAAATGGTGCCTGACGCGTATTGAACGAGTAGACGTAAGAACCTAGCAAAGCTTGCGCTTTAATTTGCTCTGGGCTCTCTTTGACAAGTTTTTGGTAGTACTCAAGCTGTACGCGATTGGTCATATCAATCTCACCAGACTGATAACGAATAAGCTCAGCGTTTTGAGATGATAATCCTAGGTAGGTTACCTTATTAATAACCGTTGAATCGTTATCCCAATAGTTTGGATTTCTCGTCACTTCGACGTATTCATTGGCAACCCATTTACTGAGAGTGTAAGCACCATTGGTCGCAATGTTTTCTGCACGAGTCCATTGCTCTCCTTTCTCTTCTACTAATTTAGTTGGCAGAGGGAAGAAGGTTTTAATACTCATTAAACTCATGAAGTAGGGAGTAGGTTTCGATAAGGATATTTCTACCGTGCGATCGTCGAGTGCTTTAATCCCTAGCTCTGAGGGATCTTTGTCTCCAGCTAGAATTTCACTGGCGTTGACGATATTTGCCGTCGAGAAAACAAAACCGGTGTTATTGCCCGTTTTAGGAGACACGGCACGTTGCCAACCAAACACAAAGTCTGCTGCGGTCACAGGATCACTATTTGACCATTTAAGGTCGTCTTTTAAAACGAATGTGACCGTTTTTCCACCGTTGCTGAATGTCCAACTTTCAGCTTGTCCTGGAATAATTTGTCCATCGCTGTTCTCGATAACAAAGCCTTCGAACATATCGTTGACGATAATGTCTCCTGGCATGCCAGAGTTGACGAAGCTAGGGTCTAGCGTATTTGGCTCTGCACCATTACCACGAACAAAATGCTGTTCTTTGGCGAGTGAAGTACCAGAGGGCACAGAAGCGGCAATAGCTGAAGTGGAAGAGAGTGCGAGAAGTGATGAGATAATCAGAGGTAGCTTTGGTTGAGTCATTGTAATTCCTTTTACAACTTAAACAGTACTCAATGCATTAAACATGACTCGGGCAAAGGTTGCAATACAGCAAGTGTGCATTAATGGAATTTGAAAGCGGTATGAAAAAACGAAAATGCCTGCGGAGTAACGCAGGCATTCTTAAGTGAAACTTGTTCGTGTGTAGGAAGCTTAAAGCATGGGAATTTTGCCTAACTTTGTTGAGGTAGTGGCGCTTCCAGTCTCGGTTTTCTTTTTACTTGAGCAAGGATAACACCAGAAACGACCATGATACCGCCAATGATATGGAACTGGTTAATCTCTTCGCCTAACCATGTCGATGCTAATACAATCGCGACGACAGGCATTAGGTTCATGAACATCGCACTTGAATCAGCGCCAATCGTGTCAATTGCTTTAACCCACATCCAAGGTGCCAAAATGGAAGCCGCTATAGCTGCGTAAGCAATCAAAGGAATAGCTTGTTGTGAAGGGACGAGTTGTTCGCTCGTTAACCAAAGTGGTGCCAACATCGCGACCGCGAATATCCCTTGCATGTAGATGACTACCCAGTTGCTGATCGGCATTTTCCAACGTTTTAGCAACACGCAGTAAGAAGCGTACACACAAGCTGCGATTAACATGTAGCCATCGCCTTGCGTTAACTCTTGATGGATGAAGAATAGGGGATCGCCTTTACCAAGCATTAACGCTAAGCCTGATAGAGACAACACACCGCCTACAATACTCAAACTTGAAATCGACTTGTTAAGTAGTGGAACGCTAAGAAATACGCTGATCAATGGCACTAATGATGTAATCAAAGCCATGTTCGAAGCGGAAGTGGTTAAGCCAGCGTAGTAACCTAAAGATTGGTTCAACACCATGCCTAGAAAGCCAAGGAAAGCCAGCTTGGATAAGTTTGGTTTGATGATTGGCCACTGTTTGATAACCGAGCGAATGCAGAAAGGAGTCAGAATTAACATCGCAATAAACCAACGGTAAAAACTCATCGCGCTCGGTTCGATGGTGCTTGCAGCGAGCTTGTTGACAATCGCATTGGCACCCCAGATACAGACTGTGAAAAAAGGTAAAAGATAATGCATGTGAATTCCATCGCAAAATGAGTTGATGCGGCTAGTTTGACAGGTCGTTATACTTACAGATATCTTTAAAAAGACATCAGGCGCGATAGGAAGACAAGATTGAAAAAACACTCAAGAAACCTGCACCCATCCTTATCAATTGATAAGGCACCATCCAACGTATTTATGAATTTCGAAGCGTTCTTATCGAATACCGAAACTCGTGTCCACAGTCACCCTTGGGGACAAGTTCAACTGATCAGTGGTGGGATTCTTGAAATGGAAGCAGAGGATACGCGCTTCCTAGCACCACCACACCTTGCGATTTGGGTACCTGCAGGGGTCAGGCATTGCAGCTATAACCGTAAACCTTTGGACTACTGTTCACTGAATATCGCACCAGAGTTAACTCAGCACCTACCAGAAAAGACCAGCCTCATTAAGATCACGCCGATAGTCTCTTCGATTATTGATGACTTTCGTCAACGTGATATCAACGTCGCACAAACCGAACCAGACAAGAGATTGGTCCAGGTCTTATTGGATCAACTCGCAGAGCGCCAAGTTGAACACCACTTCCTACCGTCTACTGACAACAAGTACCTTGCGCCTATTTTAGCGGCGATAGAAGAGAACCCAACGGATGAGATTTCGTTGAAAGATTGGGCGGAGAAAGTACATGCTACCGAGCGTACTTTGTCGCGTCACTGCCAAAGCGAACTGGGTATGAGCTTTACCGAGTGGCGCTTGCGCGTTCGTTATTTATACTCAATGGATCTGCTAAGAAATGGGCAGTCGGTTAAAGAAGTTGCGCTTACGTTAGGCTACAACCAAGCCAGCCCTTTCATCAGTATGTTTAAGAAGTATTCAGGACAAACACCAGAGCAGTATAAGAACCGTTTGTTGTAATAGGTTTAGTTAATTCCTTCGATTAACAGTGTGGAGGTTATGATTTTTATATCTAAACCATTGTTTTATTTGGCTAAACTCAATTGATTTTAGCTTGATTCTAGACCTGATTCTTTTATGGTTTTAATTTGGTTATATAAGCGTTTAGTTTTCTTTCGGTAATTCGGTGATGATTTATTTACCACTTGCTCAACGTATCGAGGAAAACCTTGAAGTTCCAAATCTCAATCATATCAGTGTTAGTTGCCACACTTACTGCATGCGGAGGTGGCGGCGGCGGTTCGACACCCCCGACTCAAAAGAAACAAACCGTAGTGCCTCAAATGTCGGTCACTCCCGCCAAAGGTAGCGTGGCTGATCCCAAAGATGATGCAGCAAAGAAATTCGCTAGCAGACCTGCTATGTATTCGGAAAATACCATTGGTAGCACTGATATCAAACAGTGCGAAAAGTCCCTGAACCTGTTCAATATTTATAGTATTGGTTGGGAAGATGAATTCAACAAGGGGCTATCGGCTAAGCAACGAAAAGATCTTAAAGACTTCCGTGGCATTTATCTCGCAGACGGTAGAGTAGAGAATATCGTTAACACCAAGCAAACGATCGAAGCAAAAGATTGGATCAGCTATTTTTACTATGATGCAAATTTTCAAGATTGCGAAGCTCGCCGCTACAAATCGTATGCTAAAGAAAGCAAAGTTGGCGAAGACATTACTGAGCTTCGTTATAAGTACAGTGTTGACGCCGATGCTACTACAAACACACCTCAACAAAACATAAGTAACTACACCGCTTGGCAAACTGATTCTGCGAAAAACACAGTGATTGGTCTCGTGACCAACATTACAACGGGTAGTATTCAGCATAAACAACAACTGAAAAGCTTTAAATCTGATAGCGGGCGTTCTGTTGATAACGTCAGTTTCAGCAAGATGTTTAGAAACAGCTACTTTTTGGAGTCTTATGACAATGGGAAAGTTGAGTACCAAGTTGTGGGCGGTAAGGTGATTGATAGATATGGGAAGTCAAAATCGTCAGACCCTGATACATATTATGCCATTAACTTAATTTCTGCGTATTTCCCAGATGTAGGTACTCGAATTAACTGGTGTGTTCGAGGAAGCCAGCTGGTCTCAAATCAAGAGAAGCCAATCAGCGAAGCTCAATACAAACGCATTATTGGTGACGGTGACTTAGGTGCTGCGTATTGCGACCCATTTGATAAGAATATCGGCAAAGTTCGTTATTATGATACGAAAGGAAACAAAGTATCAGACAGCTCTGCTATCGCCGACGAGCTAAACAACAAGTTGGTACAAGGCACCGTTATTAAAGATAAGTTGGATCAACGCGTTAAAAACAAGAAGCTGTACTTAGGAAAAACACACCGTGAATATTTCCAGGATACTTCTCTGGTGAATCAAGTTGACCAGATTAAAGCTGACTTGACGCAGTAGGTTTACTGTCGCACTTTGCCCCACAACCTAATCAAATGAGTATTAGCCGAACGCAAATGAAGAATGCGTTCGGCTATTTTATTGCACCACCCATATTATTTTCAAAACAAACCGATTGCATATAAATTGTGTTTTGTAGAGTATGGGGGCACTCATAAATGGTGGGTGAATAACAACAATAACAAGGATAATAAAAACAATGAAAATGCGTTTAAATCTAAGCCTCTTGCTGATTTCGACGGCTCTTAGTCCAGTTGCGCTTGCTAATACTAGCTACCCTGATGGTTACTACCTTGAAGCAGAGGGGCTAAGTGGGAATGCCTTAAAAGATATGCTCGGTGTGATTGCTGCTCGCGGGCAAAAGCAACTCACTTACACTCAGGTGTGGTCTGCATTGAAAGACACCAACGAAGATCCGAATAACCCGAACAATGTGATTTTGTATTATAGCGGTCGTTCACAATCCAAAGACTTTACATCATCAGGCAACAACGACAAGAATGCTTGGAACCGTGAACACCTTTGGCCAAAATCTTTTGGTTTCAAGCGCAAAGATCAGTGGGGTTACACTGACATTCATCACCTACAACCAACCGACGCAGAGATTAACTCAATTCGTTCGAACAAAGACTTCGACTTTGGTGGAGCGCCATTGAAAAAATCACCGCTTAACAAGACGGATTACGACAGCTTTGAACCTCGCGATGCAGTGAAAGGGGATACCGCCCGTTCGCTTTTCTACATGGCCGTACGCTATGAAGGAAATAACGCAAAAATGCCTGACTTGTACTTAGTCGACGACACGTCGAGCTCTTCAGGGCAACCTAAGGTTGGAAAACTGTGCACATTACTACAATGGCATAACGCAGATCCTGTCGATGATTGGGAACGTAATCGCCATGAAAAAGCCGTTAAATGGCAAGGCAACCGTAACCCGTTCATTGATAACCCAAGCTGGGTAAATGACATATATGACAGCCGCTGTAACGGTTGATATATAAACTGAAGCCAATGCAAAGAAGCCATCCTAGTGATGGCTTTTTATCTAGCGGAAACTTTATTAGTGAGTGCTATTTGCAGTAGAGAACACTTAGTGTATCGATAAGCAACATCGTTAAGCTTCAGCCATGCTCTTCGTGTTTGTGTTGAGTGATATGCAGGTTCTAGATAACGATTGAGTGATATCCAAGTGTTGGTACCAGTTATTGAAAACCAGTTCGAAGTCATTAAGAATAATCCGACCAAACGTATGATTTCGATATTGTTCACAGAGGTTAAAAAGTCGCTGAGCATTATTGATTGGTGATCTAAAGCGAATCAAAGAGCTGTGAGCAGTGACCTGTTTGTATCGACTATCGAAAGTGACTCGTAGCCCTTCTTCTACTAACGCTTCACGCAACTTGTTTCGGAACTGTTCAAGTCCATTACCTATAGGAAAGCCTTGGAGGATGATACAGTTTTCAGAAGCACTTATGCCTTTATATTCAATCTCAATAGGTGCAATTGAACCTACAACTTTATTGAAAACCTCAATGTAGGATTGAGCATTAACCTGAGTTATTTCAAAGTTAGCAACGCATGAAATGATGGAAAGAATGGTTAAATGCAACTCCTCCCTAGGATGATAATATTGGTCGGGTTCGAGTATGTGTACAGCTTCTTGAAATCTCATTATTTCATCGAGAAGAGCATTGTTGCCTTGTTTTAGATAGGCTAGAGCAGTGATCCCTCTTCGAGTGTCGTTGGGGAGATCTAATAGATGTGAATCTAGTTCATATTGGTCGGTTTCAGATGCAACTTTAAAGCGTTGCCACATCTTGCTGTAAATATCTTCGCTCACAGGTTTCCTTCGATACTTATTGAGACAACAGGTAAGTACAGAACTTAGTCCATAGAGATGAGTGGATTAAATTCATCCTCACTCAAATATTATGTTTAGCTGTTCTATTACTCGGTTGTGTGGGTTTAGGCTTCAACAGCTCCTATTTTCTTAGACATATTAAAACCAGTAATAGAGAAGCCCACTGCTTGGTAGAGCTTCAGTGCTCTTTCATTATGGTATGCAACTCTCAACTTTATTTGTTCAATACCATGCTCCTTAAGCTGCTGCTCTAATAGGCTCAGAGCTTGCTTTCCATAGCCAGCACCTCGGTACAAATTAGATACGTAGAAGTCGTAGATGAAGGTAGATTTATCTTCTGTATTAATGGAGTGCCAAAGGTAGCCGACGAGACATGCTTGTCCATTTAACTGAGCTTCAATACAAAGAAGCGAATGCTCGTTTCCTTCAAGGCCATTCGGGAAGCAACGATGTAGATCTTTTTTAGCTAGCTCAACGGATCGCTCCATAGAGTGGCCATAGTTTTTCGCTATTTCACTGCTGTAATCGTCAATAAAATAGTCGCAGTAAGCGGGGTACTCTTCATGGCGCATTTCTCTAAGTTTAATCATGTATCTCCTTACTATGTACTTAAATAAAATCGAGATTCAAGGGGTAGATGCGATGTCTTAACTGTAGGTTAGATCGAAAGGTAAACATGGTGTGCCTTGGTGATATTTAAGCTGCCAACCAGCCTCAGTCAAAACCCATATAGAGCAACGTTTGGCATAGTTACTCACATCACCAAGTTCACTTACCAAAGCAGTCTGATATTTTAGTAAGTGTACCGAAGGGCTTAGTAAAAGGCATTCGTAGTTTTGTGAGTGAATTTTTGAGGTGGAAGGTTCCTCTGCTCTCATCATTTTGACGATAGACATAAAGTCATAGCTATCGCCACTGCGACCGACTTCAGAAAAATCGGGATGTATTAAACGCTTAATATCATTGTTGTTTTGTCGAACTTCATATTGATGAAGATCGATTTCTTGCTGAATTAAAATGTCCAATAGAGCTCCCTAGCGTAGATTTCAAATTACCAGTTATCATGTTACGTACCATCCCTAGAAGCATTGTATAGAGTGCTTAGGGGCTTCGAGGCTTGGTAATAAGCGTTTTGTTATAGAGTGGTTCCATTTACTAACGACCAGTGGTGTGGCATTAATTCACGGATAGTTTTGAACACCAGCTTATTCTCTTTTGTTGAGATAGCTGCTTTAACGTCGCCTCCCCAATGAACCAGTCTTTCTTGGCAGACTCCACAAGGAGATAGCACCAAAAACTCACTACTCTCGTCTTCTCGACAGATACACAGAGAGTGCGTGACTTTTTCGTTCAATTTATGCGCTTCCAGAAAGGCGCCGACCTCCATACAAAGAGAAAGTGCATCATTTTTCGTATCGGGAGCAATACTAGTTAAAATTTTGCCTGTTTCCGTTCTTACAGCCGCAGCCCCGCCCCAGCCTCGCGGATACCGTTTTTTAATCAGGTCAACGGCAGCGTGATATAACTCCTGTTCTTCTTGTTCCATAGTATCCTCTCGAGCTGCCACTGTTTGTAGCTAGTTAATGATGACGGCCGTTTTCGCCAACTTGTCACCTATTCTCTGCCTCTTTTTACCAAGAATAAAAAATGCGTCGATAATGCCAAGCAATGGTGATAGCAAATTACGAAAGAGTGATTGTGTTAAACTACAACTTTCTCCTGTAACCGAATCTATAACCGAAATTCCCAGTAGTTTCTTGCCAAGACTTTGACCTCTCGGCAAACCATCAGAAAGTAGGAAGTACGAAGCTGCTATCAAGCTCGCTGACCAACCTGTTATATCTTGAGATAAGCCGATTGAATTACCTAACGAAAGAAAGAGCATGAATATGATAGCACTAATGAAAGTATCGATGAGCTCCCCTACATAACGACGCCCTGGGCTTGCTAGCTTATGCGCTGTAATTACACTGTCATTATTGTTTTTCACTTTTTCCCTTTATATGAATTGGATATTTGAGTTGCTTGATAATGTCAGGTCCACCTAGCTATGTTTTAGCGCGCTGTGACCTCCTTGGACCGATACTCTCTAACATACAGGGTCAATTAATTTGGATGATGACCCTGAAAATCGTGATGGTGTTGCCTGTAAAGAATGAACCGCGTAGCCAAATATTAAGCTATTAGCTTTTGTTGTTTTTACTCTTGGTAATATATATAAAACTTATACTTGTTAGTATTTATTAAACAGACGTCGATGCATGATCGCTTCACAAAACGGAATCTCACTATTGAGTGGTTGCGTTGTTAGGTGTGGATTTAACTTATTGACTTGGTTGTACTTAATTATTTGATGTTGTAGCGAATATGACTTTACGCTGTGACAAGAGCGTTCGATTTGAATAGGTGGCTGGTTAATTCATGTCTTTTTATTGTCATTGCTTTATGACTGCTCAGACATACCTAATACCCGGTCAACTCCATATACCCTGTACCTGAGTGTGTTCCTTTAATTAAGATTGGACCCTCCCAATAGGGAACCGATAGTGGCATTTTTGCGTTTGGGTTGAGTGCCGAGACTGTCAGTTCTATTTGCTGGCTTGGAATTGAAACCAGCCACTCTGTTGGATAATCGCGCCCATCAATTACTGTTTGTTTGGTTGCAGTGAGAGTAATGTCTTGCTGCGAAATGGCAGTACCAGAACCATTTTGCTGCATCAGCCTTGCGTGAGCATAACTGGCTTCGCCTGTTGCTGAGTTTCGCAGTTGGAATACGACTAGGCTCGTTTCATCACTGAGTCTCAGTGCAAACCAATCCCAGCCTTGTTGAGAGTCGAGTAAGAACTGCGAGCTCCATTCTCTGTCTATCCAACCTTTGCCTGAAACCTGATGCGTCACGCCATCAATCGTCACGTCGCCTGATACATCTATGAATGGTTGGCTGTAGTAGTAGGAAGCGACTTTGCCATCGCTGCTTTTAGTGCTGTAGCCTTGCTCTCCTTGTTTTTGGTAGGGAGCGTCGCTAGTCAGTGTTAACGAGTAGCCAAACTGCTCTGAGTTAGCATCCAATGTGGCAGGGAATAAGTCATCAGTAGAAGATGTCCATTGCCAATCATCAAGATAGACGCGAAATGGTGATGTGTTTACTCCTGCCAGTTCTGCGTGATCGCGTGACCATTTTTCATCGGCGTAGTGTTTGTCTTCGGTGGTGACGGCACTGTGCGCCATGTAGATCTGTTGGCTTTGCCATGCGGTTGACTTGTTTTGCTCGACGCTGTTTTCTGGATCTGCGGCAAAGCGGAACTGTGTCCATTGTACGCCTAGAGCATTACCGTCTTCATCGATGAGATTTGCGGTTAGGTACCACCATTCATGACGGAAACTCGGGTGCGCTTGATGGTCTTCAGGGAAGGTGAGTTCAACGCCTTTAATGACGGGACTGAATTGATCACTCTGCTGTTCGCTGTTCCCGCCGAGTATTGATCCCATGTTTTGTGCGGAATTCGGATCGACCTTGTCACAACCCCATAGAGATAGCAGACCCAGTGAGATGGCAGATAGTCTGATTAACTTACTCTTCAAGCCAATGTTCATTACAACACCTCACTTTGCAAACTGGATACCACAGGCTTACTGACCAATCGCCATAGAGGAATGAGTGTTGCAATCACCGCCACAACAATCGTGATGACGGATATGCTGAGCGCATCAATCCAGTTCCACTGGTAATTTAAGCTCCAACCGAAGGCGCGCAGGGTGACGATGTCTGTTAGCACGTAGCCAACCATCGCACCAAGTGGGATGGCGATAACCAAAGTAAAGGTCACAAGCACAACTATTTGCCCGAGAACCATCGCCATTAACTTTTTGCGGCTTACGCCAAGTGCATACAACCTTGCGATAGCAGCCTTACGTGCATCGAGTAACATGAAACACGCACAGAATAGGCCAATGACGGCAACCATCAAGGTGACGCCATTCAACGCACGAGTGATGGCGAAGGTTTGTGAAAAGATGTCTAAAGCGAGGGATTTGATCTGAGCTTGGTCGTAGAGCTGACTTGGATGCAAGTTCAATTGCTGGCGCAGCTGTTCGTAGACTTGTTGTTGGTCACCAGAGACTTTAACCCCTAGGCTAGTCGGCAAGGTAGTAAAACCGCTTTCAAGCCATAAATTAGGGGCAAGCAATACCTCGCCATTGGGTGAGCCGTAGTCGTGGAAAATAGCACCGACGACTAGTGATTTGTTTGGAATAGAGTCGAGCTTAAGTTCGCTATTCAAAGACAAACCAAGCTTCACCGCCGTGGGTTCGCTGATCGCTACTAATTCACCCTGATAGAAGCGTTGCCAAAAGTTATCAAGCTGAGATTGGAACACCATGGTCTGCGCTAATGTATCTTCGTCTTTGGTGCCGAGTAATGTGGGTAAGCCTTGCAAGTTATCGTCGACATAGTATTGCTTATAGACGGTTTCAACGTTTTCAAACTGCTCTAATGCACGTTCTACGTTGGCGATTTCACCTTGAGCTGGGCTAACATAAATGTCGGCATGCAGTCGCTGTTCTAACCATTGCTTTAGAGTGGATTCAAAGCTGCCTACCAAGGTATTCATTCCCATGTTAGCCGTTACAGCAAGAAGCAGCGCCATCATGGCAAGGGATAGTGGAGAGATGAGCTCTCTCAATTCAGCAAACAGGTACTGCATCAACCCCGACTGAGTGCGCTGTTCACTCCAATTTGCTAATACGCTGAGCGTTTTAGGTAGGTACAGAGGAATAGATACCACTAACACGCCAAGCCACGCCATGGTGAAGCGGTGGTGTTCACTAAACCACAAGCCAGCTAATGCGATACCCGTGAGTGTTATTCCGATGATAAACAGTTGGTTTTCGTTTGAAGCTTCTGGCGCTTGATAAAAGCCTCCATGAGAAGAGAGCGGTTGTTGAATGCGTTGTTTAAAGTGCTGCCAACAGGCAACAAGCGTGGAAGCTAAGGTGAGTAATAAGGCCTGAACTAACCATGACCACTGCCATGTGCCAGGCAGAAGTGTTGCACCGTAAAGTTGTTCTAGCGTGATCGCCACGGTGGGGTGGAGCCAGTGGCTCAATTGAATCCCCAAAATGAAACCGAGTGAAGCACCTAGGGTTACCAGAACGGTAAGCTCAATAAGCAAAGCTGAAAATACCATGCTTGGTGCCACACCGGCTTGCTGAATTTGAACCAGTAGTCGATTACGTTTCAGTAAACTGTATTTCACACCGTTATAAGCGATAAACAAACCTACCAAGAACGCCAGCAAGCTCATGGCAGTTAAGTTGAGGTGAAAGCTGTCGGTAATTGAGCCGAGATCGGTACTTTGGTTGTTAGTGATCCATTGCCCTTGTTCTGCGATGAGACTCTGCCAGTTATCTTGTGGTTGGTTCTCGACATTAAAAACGGCGATATAGCTCAGTTGACCTTGTTTGTTGAGCAGTTGTTGAGCGAATCCTATGTCCATCAGCATTCGACTCCCCAGTTGCCACTCATCAGGCAGCACAACCACTTGGGTAACGATGTCATCGAGGATCAGCGTTTCCACTTCGTCTAAGCTTTGATGCTGCGACTGGCTCATCATTACTATGGGCTTGCCTGCTAAGAGTTGAGGTAGGGGAAGTGCATTATCAAAAAGAGATATGCTTTGTTCGTTCTCTTTGGAGTAGCGAGCTCTTGAGGTAAGAGCGGCGATGAGCTCACTACCTTGGATTGACCAACGACGTCCTTGCTCGTCTCTCACACGCCCTTCAATCACAGGTAGTACCGCGCTGAGTCCGTTTTGTCTTAGCTTGAAGTAGAGCGACTCAGGTAGGTAGTTTTGTCCTGCTGGTGGAATGATTAGGTTCTGAGCCTGAGCGCTCAGTTGTTCGGTGGATTCTGCATAGCTGCGTTTGGCATTCAAGTTGATGGCTTGTACTGCGACAAACAAGGTGACCGCTAGCACAATGCCAATCAAGATCGCCGCGGCTTGCAATTGTGACTGACGATAGTGCGCCGCGAATAGGTTTAGCGTCAGTTTGGTGTGCGCAACCTTTAAGCGAGTAGGCGCGTTAGTAGCATTAGCCTTGAGCATGAGTCATCTCACTGGCTTGGTTTTGGTCTATATGCTTGAGACTTCCATTGTCCAAGACCAGCTGTCTCTGCATAAAATCGGCGCATTCAGGGCTGTGTGTCACCAATAATACAGCGGTGTTGCCTTGTGTTGTGATCTCACTTAGTAATCTCATCACCTCCAACCCTGCTTTATGATCTAGGTTGCCTGTGGGCTCATCTGCAAGCAAAAGTTTAGGTTTATGAGCCAACGCTCGAGCGATAGCGACACGCTGTTGTTGTCCACCAGATAGGGCTGATACGTGTCTATTAAGTAGTTCACTGATACCTAATGCGTCGACTAAGTAATCACACCAAGCTCCCCATTTCTGTTGGTTTAAATGCAATGGAAAGGCGATGTTTTGTTTTACGTTGAGTGGGGTGAGCAGGTTGAACTGCTGAAAGATAACGCCGAGCTTTTGGTGGCGGAAACGGCTCCAATGTTGGTCTTTCCACGCTGATGTATTTTCACCATCGAGCCACAACTCGCCTTTTGAAAGTGGTTCAAAGCCCGCAATTAAATTGAGTAGAGTACTCTTCCCACTGCCACTTGCTCCAGTCAAAGCAACGCTGACACCAGTCCCTAGATTGAAGTCGATATTGTCCAGTACTTGATGGCTCTCTTTGCCATCAATAAAGCTCTTACTGGCCTGTTGCAGTGTGACAACTGGGCTTTCCATTTCCTCTCCTTGTAATCAAAAAACGATCACCAAAGGTGTTATGTGTTGGCGATTGCTATCACGATAGACTCTCTCAAACTGTAGACGACAATTTCAGTAATTAGAGCGATTTATATCGAATTATTAGTAACTTGTACTTGATTGTTGAAGGAATGGATCAGTTGGTAGCTGGATAAGTACCCCCTAAATAGGTTGTTATTCTCTAGGCTCGGTTAGGGTACTTGGGGTTTCTCGCGTTGATTGGCACCTCCTAAGATTATTTATTAATAACTATATTTTTAATTTATTGTTATGTTATAACATAACCAAAAGTTGTTTTTTGATACTCGGTGGGGAAATTGAATAAACCTGTATTGTCAGTGAAGGGGCTCTGCGCCAATGGTTTAGCAAACTGGAGGGCGGTCTCGGATGTGACATTTGACGTGAATGATGGGGAGTGTATTGCCATCATTGGGCCGAATGGAAGTGGAAAGTCTAGCTTACTAAAAGGAATTACAGGCGAGTACAAAGCCGTTGCCGGTGAGATGTTGTTGTCTGGTATCGAACTTGAAAGTCTAGCAAGGCAGCAAGTAGCGAAAAAGGTCGCGGTGGTTACGCAACATGAGCATGTGGATCCCCGTTTGAGTGTCTCTGAATATGTTGGCTTGGGCCGTACGCCGCATACTTTTTGCTGCAGTGCGAAAGAGCACAAGCGAGCAGTTAAACAGGCAATGGAAGATGTTGGGCTATTACATAAAAGCCAACATAGCTTTGGTGAGTTATCGGGTGGTGAACAACAACGTGCAAGTATTGCGCGAGCATTTGCACAAGAGCCTAGGCTTTTATTGCTAGACGAGCCGACGAATCACCTTGATCCTCTGGCTCGCCTTGAACTTCTGAGCCTTATTAAACAACGCGGCATTGCATCAGTTGTCGTTCTGCATGATTTGCCCTTAGTCGCCCCATTTGCCGATAAAGTTCTTCTTATGTCTGACCAAAAAATGGTCACATTTGCATCGCCAGATACGGTCATCCAAGACCGCTATATGGTTCCCGTTTTTGGATTGCGAGTTTTGTCGTTCAATCACCCCAATATGTGCAGCACCATCCATCATTTTGAAGCTGCATCCAATCACTCTAATTTATCTCTAATAGGAGCAGCCCAATGAAGTGGCCTGTAATTTCTAGTCTTTTGTGTCTTTTACCTTTATCTATTGCCCATGCAACAAGCACTCAATATCCGGTTACGGTAGATAATTGCGGGAGCCCACTAACGATTGAGAAGCACCCTTCGCGTGCGGTCGTGCATGACATAAACATGGCTGATATGGCATTTGCTCTTGGCCTTCAGGAGGACATGGTGGGTGTGACGGGCATTACTGGTTGGTACAAGATGTCTGGTTCATTCAAACAACGCTTAGGCGATATTCCAGAGCTTGCCCCTAAGTACCCGTCATTAGAAACATTGATTGCCTCGGATGCCGATTTCTTTTTTGCTGGCTGGAATTACGGGATGAAAGTAGGGGGAGAAGTGACGCCTCAAACGCTGAAACCCTATGGAATTGATACTTTAGTGTTGTCGGAAAGCTGTATTCATACTCAGAGCCAAAAGCAAGGCGCTACCATGGACTTACTTTATGATGATATGGAAAAGCTAGGCGTTATTTTCGATAAACAGTCAGAGGCCGAGGCTTTAGTGAATAGTTGGAAAGAGAGAATTGCAAAAGTCGCTGAACAACAAAAAGCGTCAGGAAAACCTAGTCCAAAAGTCTTTCTGTTTGATTCCGGTGAAGACAAGCCTTTTACTTCAGGTAAGTACGGAATGCCTAATGCAATGATTGAAGCAGCCGGTGGACAAAATATTACAGGTGATATGGAAGCCAGCTGGGCACGAACTTCTTGGGAAAATGTGGCTAGCGCCAACCCGGATGTCATCATTCTTCTTGACTACCAAACTGCAAGTGGCGCCGATTCGTTGCAACGTTTTCTAGAAGCTCATCCGTTAATGAAATACACCAATGCGGTGACTGCTGGTCGCTATGTCAAATTGCGTTATGAGCAGCTAACCCCTGGGCCAGCCAATATTGATGCTATTGAGAAACTTGCAGCCGCGTTTGTTTCTGAATAGCAGGCAAGGTTATGATCGAAAAGAGTAGTAGTCTTTTGATTTTATTTGATAAATATCGAGTAGCTTGGTTGATGGGTATCGGCGCAATGTTGCTCGCCTTTATGATGAGCTTACAATTTGGCTCTGTCCCTCTTTCTTTTAAAGAGGTGATGGTTGGATTGATCTCTTTTAATGATCCAAGCCCTGATATGACAAGCAGAATACTGTTCGACCTTAGGTTACCTAGGGCGTTATTGGCTGTTATTGCTGGTGCGGGGCTGGCGATGGTAGGAGCCTTACTCCAGACGTCGACACGCAATGACTTAGCGGATCCATTTCTGTTTGGCTTGTCATCAGGTGCGTCTGCTGGTGCAGTATTGGTGATCACTCAATTGGGTGATGCCTTGGGCATTTGGTCATTGCCGGTGGCGGCGTTCTCAGGAGGTATTGTTTCAGCCACAGCAGTTTTGATTCTGTTCTCTATGCAGAAGAAAAAGGGTAACGACAACCTGATCTTGTGTGGTTTGGCGATTTCATTCCTATTTGGAGCAATCACCAGCTTTTTAATCTATTCCGGCGATCAAAGAGCGGCGAGCTCAATTTTGTTCTGGACGATGGGAGGTCTAGGGCTTGCTCGTTGGGATAATTTGATTTTTGCTCTGGTGGGTGTGCTGTGTCTGGTTGCCTTAGTGGTTAAGCGTTATCGCGAACTCGACACTTTATTAGTGAGTGAGCAAACGACTAGCTCATTGGGCATCAACGTTCATCGCCTACAAAGTGAGATTTTTCTCTGCTGCGCGTTTTGCACCGCATCGATCGTGGCAATGACAGGCGTGGTTGGCTTCATTGGTTTGATGGTCCCTCATCTTGTTCGACCGTTTTCTGGGGTAACCCATAAACGAGCCATTCCTTTGATCGCACTTTGGGGGGCGGTGCTTTTGCTTTTTGGGGATGTGGTAAGTAGGACGATATTGGCACCACAAGAACTTCCTGTCGGGATTGTAACTGCGGCGCTGGGTGGGTTGTTTGTTTTGTATCTTGTCTGGCGCAAGTAGCTTGTTGGTTTAATCTGGAAAATTCACTAACCATAGAGCCTATGGAATTCTAACCACTATTTTCACACTGGCACTTTCGACCATCACTCTGGTGGTTGAAAGTGCATTTCTAAATCTCTTCAACTTAAGCAGGCAGCAAGATGATCTTGCCATCCAATCGTGTGGTTTTAGATTCGATAAGATCAATCGCGGTCTGAACTTGTTCTAAAGGAAAGCAACGGTCGACATCGAGTTGAATCTCGTTCTTGATGAAGTGATCGAGCATGGACTCGAATTGGTCACGGCGTGCTTTTTTTCCTTCAGCTTCTTCCCAATACCTCAAGAAGAAGGTGCTGAACTCGATAGCTTGGTTTTTAGCATACTCGAAGAAACGCGGCTCATAAAAATCCAGAGAAAGCGTACCATAGTTGATGAAACGCCCTTGTTTGCCCAGCGTATGAATAAGCTCGGTTCCTGGAGAACCGCCAATCGCATCAAATGCAACTGTTGGTTGCGGTAGTCCTAGTTGCTGGATCTGTGCAACTAAGTCATTTTTGGCATCCAACACATGTTTTGAAGTCGTAAGAGCGCGTTTGGGTTGTGACGTCACAACGATGATTTGAAAGCCAAGCGATTGTGATAATTGGGAGAAAATCTTACCAATGGCTGAGTTGCCAGCGTTGATGATTAACACATCTTCTTGGGTCAACTTTGCTACTTCAGTGGCCAGTATCCATGCGGTGAGTGCATTAATGTACAACTGACACGCGTATCCGTTATCTAGATGTTGAGGCAGGTGGAAAAGGTTGTCAGGTGAAACATCGACGTATTTCTGCCATGTTCCACTTGTTGCCACCAGCACTCGCTGGCCCACAGTAAACTCAGAGTGGCTAGACTCTACAACCGTACCTACTGCTTCAAACCCTGGCACTCTGGGCGGCTGGTGGCTGTGTTTGTATTGCCCAACACCGTAAATCGACAATAGGTCACTAGGGTTGATGTTGGTCGCTTCAATTTGTACTCGAACCTTATCTATATCGAGTGCCCCTAAAGTGACATGCTCGATCTTGAGAGATTCTTTCGGCTGCCCGAATCGGAACTGGCTAATTCGGGTGTTTCTTTTGGTATCTGTCATGAGTCGATTACTTAAGTTGGGTTAAGTGAACGTATTCGCTTTCTAGATAGCGCGTTCACAAGCAGTCTGGTGTTGGCAATAGGATATGCATTGCTGGGAACTGGTAAGTTATTCCCATCAATGCTGTTTCATAATGCCAGACTGGTGCTGTTCAACCAAGTAACTCATTTTCGTGTCACTGATTTTGAGACTATATGTCGGATTCTTGTGCTGACTTTGTTTTGTTGTTTGACGCTTGTGTGGCTGTCTGTGTAGTACTTATTGCATTGACTGTAGCTGCCGTAGCCGCAAAGTGTTTATCGTTAAGCGTTACTGTCATCGATTCATGTTTTACGGTTGTAGCTTCGGCTTGAGAGTGAGCGCCGTTTGTTGTTTCTGCCAGTGTCATCATTGACGTTGTCGCAAGGATCGTGGCTAGAGTGATTTGAACAAATGTTTTCATAGATTGTTTTCCTATTGGCTAAAGTTATATGTGGATAGCTGATAGGCGCACTATAAAAATTATGGGAAGGTGGTTCTTATCATTTTACGCCATCGTATGATTTTTAGACGGCGTAAAGGTTTGGAGAGAGTAACTGAAAAGTGGGCATAAACCTTACTGTTTATTGCCCCACGTAGCTCTTTATTAGCAAATAACTCTTGATTCCCACGAAGCTTTCTATTGCAACAATAGCTTTTATTGCCACATCACAAGGATTGCAGCGACGGAAAGCAATATCAGCGCAAGGATGTCTTTGCGGGCAATGCTCTGCCCTAACCAGAAGTAGGAGATTATTACCATAAAGACCACTTCGACTTGGCCTAATGTTTTCACGTATGGCACGGCTTGAAGAGACATCGCGCTAAACCAGCCAAGAGAACCAATCACACTCGCTAGGCTTGTCATCACAACCAGTTTTGATTTTTTGAATATCAGGCGCAATGTATCTGGCTCTTTAATCAGGAGAAATGTGCAGATAATTAATGTCTGCAGGCTAATGACCAAAAACAGCACCCAAGCAGCGCTATGAGAGAAGGGGAGTCCAATACTTAGGCTCGCTTCACGTACCCAAAGCGAGGTCAAGGCAAAGGCGGTGCTACATGCCATACCCAAGCAAAAGACTTTAGGAGAGAGGCTTCGCCAACCAGAAGCGCTACTCATGATGAGCACGCCCAATGTGCCGATCAATACGCCTATCCAACCTGTAACACTCAACGCTGTACCAAAGAACAACACGGAAAGTACAGCAGAAACAGGAGCTTCACATTTGGCAAGCCCTGCACCTATGGCGTAGTTTTCGAGCTTAAATAGCATCACCATCAAGCCGGTCGCGAGGATCTGCATGATTGCTGCGGCAACGATATAGAAAATAAACTCACCGGAAAAGTTCGGTGCGGAGACTGGCTGCCATTGATATAAAGCGTAGAGGTAGAGCAGGGCGATCGGACCTGCCCATATAAATCTTGCTAGCGTCACACCAGCCACGCTCATGGTGCCACTTAATTTGCTTTGAAAGGCATTACGCCAAGATTGGCTAAAGGCAGCAAGCAGGGTAAAGGCGATCCAACTAAAAGACATGGCGCTTCCGTGTGTGAGGTAATTTAATGATTATGTTAACAAAAAATTACCTGTTAAAAAGTGAAAGCGGTCTTTTTATGAGCAGAGCTTCACCTTTGCTCCGATTTGGCATGGCACTGAAACTTAAAAGATCGGTGTCTTCTTGTTTTTACAGTAGAACCACCCGCTGATTATTACGAACAGAAAGGCGAAGTAATAGCAGAACGAAGATAGCGACGCCAAGAACGCGAGGTTTTGCTCTATCTCTTGCTCGGAGTAATTATTAGAAACCAATTTGTAGTAGTAAGCATACAAAATACCGATCAGCCCATAACCGAGGTTAAACATCAAACCTTTAAAGCTAAGAACGGTGGCACGGTTATGCGACTCGGTCTTTTTGTTCAGGTGGTAACTGATAAAAATGTTCATCGTCATGATGATAAAGATAAGCACCAGTGCAGGAATTACCCCATAGATTGACCAACCCAAACTGATCCAATAGTAGGTAGCGATACTTGCTAAGCCCATGACGATAATAAAGGTTTTCGGCTCGATACTTTCTGCCAGTCTACGGCTTTGACCCGCTAAAATGATTTTCAATAGACTGATTCCCGCGCCAATAAAACCGAAGTAAATAATTGGAATATCGATGGCAAGATAGTATTGGCTGTTCATAGTGAGGAACATGCGCGATGTGTGTTCGAACAGGCTGTAGTAGAGCAGTATGAAAAGCACGTAGGGCGTAGCGAGTACCCACTTACCTGTATCAGCGGTTAACTTGAGGCTGGCGATGGTCGTTGCTAACTTCGTTTGACCATTTGGTATCACTTTCTTCTCTTCACGCATGTTTACCGCAGCATAAATCGCGAGTAGCGCGACCAATAGCGTGGCAAATACAGGAATACGCATCAGGTCTTTGGTGCTTTCTGGCTCTGCTAATCCAAGAGCATGAAAGATGTTCGCCATGAAATTCACATCGTACATCGCCGCACCAATTAAGGTGACAAATATGCCTACACTTGAGGCGACACGAAGCTGGATTTGCAACACACGAGGCCACAACTCTTCATTGCCTTGTTCCTTTAAAGTGTCATACGCCAGTGCTTCATCAGCACCACTTGCCAATGCCATGGCTAACCCGCTGAGTATCCGGTTGACCAAAAATACCATGAACACCAAGTTAGCGTCTCCGGTTGGCACAAGTGCGATCATGGCGATCTCAATGAACATCACAATCGAAGACAGCACTACAAGTTTTTTGCGACCTAAGGTATCGGCGAACGCCCCTGATGGCACTTCTGCAAGCACGATTGTCGCCGCCCAAACTACGTTGAGCATGGCGAATTGAGACAGGGTCAAGCCGTAATCTAAATAAAGTAAGGTGAATATAGGGTAGTAAAAACGCGCAAAGTAGCTGCTTCTGAACATCAAGAAGTAGCGGACATTGGGAATTTTTAGGATTTCTTTGAGCGTCATGATGAATTAGTCGATTAGATAACACATTATTATGTATAAACCTTTTTGCCTTATAAATCATGGAATTGTTGTCAAATCCCTAAAATATCTGGTTTAGGTGATCTTCGAGATCACGGTTTATGGTGGGTTATAGGCTTGATGGTCTTCACATGATTTGAGGAAGGGGGAGTGATCTATCTGAGCTTTATGTTGTTCAATTTACGCACGGCATGACTTGTCGATGATTCTTGGGTAGGTAATCGATGGGACAAGTTGCAATAAAAAAGGCAGCAATAATTGCTGCCTTTTCATTATTTGATTGGGTAATCATTAAACCCTAGTTGCTTGGATATATTTCTACCTGCGTTGTGCAGTAACGCCACATAGTGAGCTTTTTTCTCTTCATCAAATCGAATGGTAGGAAATGAAATTGAGACGCCAGCAATTACGGTACCAAAACGGTCGTAAACTGGAGCTGCGATACAACGTAAGCCTGGCTCTTGTTCTTCATTATCTTCGCCAAAGTGCTGTAGCTTAACCGCTTTAAGTTCGTCGATAAGTTGGTCGACGTTTTCAAGGGTATTTTTTGTGCTTTTCACAAACTCGGCGTCTGCCAACTGAGTGCGAACGAATTCTTCGTCACGTTCTGCCAATAAAACCTTACCAATCGCAGTCGTATGCAGAGGATTTCTTCGACCAACGCGCGAGTGCATGCGCAGCGCGAAGCTAGAATCGATCTTGTGTATGTAGATGATAGAGCCATGGTCCAACGCACCTAAGTGAATGGTTTCATTAGTCTCTTCTGAAATCACACGCATCTCTTTCTCTGCAATTGTGATCATATCAACCCACTCGAGTGATTTTGAACCAAGTTCGAACATCTTTAATGTGAGTGAGTATCGGTCAGCTTCGCCTTGTTGAGACACATAGCCAAGCATTTTCATTGTTTGTAGAAAGCGGTAGGTAGTGGCTTTAGACATCATTAGACGTTGCGAAAGGTCTGATACGCCTATTTCCTTCTGTTCCCCCAGAGATTCAAGAATATTAAAAACTTTTAATACCGATGAAACGGCTTCTGGTTGGGTGGACTTCTCCATTTTTCTTCCTTTGGGCTATCTAATATCAAGACAAAATACCACTTTTCGTAATTTCTAAAAAGCCTTTTCAAAAAAATAAAAAACGAGAACGATCAACTTCAAAGTTTTAACTTAATTAGAAATTATTTTTGAAATGTCGTTTCAAAAATAATTGTCAGTAACGATTTTATGTTTTATTGTATGACCAAATCGAGTGGGCGACATTACAGAAATGCCACAACACTAAACGTAATTGAGGAAGCGAACATGATGTTAGAGTCATTCAATCTGGAAGGTAAAGTAGCGATAGTGACGGGTTGTGATACCGGTCTTGGTCAAGGTATGGCAATTGGTTTAGCTGAAGCTGGATGTAAAGTGGTTGGCGTAAATCGTGTTGAGCCAACAGATACCATCGAAAAAATGAATGCAGCGGGTCATACGTTTTTAGACGTACGTGCTGACCTTCTAAAGCAGGAAGATATTCCTGGAATTATAGATAAAGCGCTGACTGAGTTTGGCCACATCAACATCCTTGTTAATAATGCTGGCATTATTCGCCGAGAAGATGCGATTGAGTTTTCTGAGCAAAACTGGGATGACGTAATGAACATCAATACTAAGACCGTTTTCTTTATGTCTCAGTCGGTTGCGAAGCAGTTTAAAGCGCAGGGTACTGGCGGAAAGATCATTAATATCGCATCAATGCTCTCTTTCCAAGGTGGTATTCGTGTTCCTTCGTATACTGCGTCTAAGAGTGCTGTAATGGGCATCACCCGTGCAATGGCGAACGAATGGGCGAGTGATAACATTAATGTTAATGCTATTGCACCTGGATATATGGCAACCAACAATACTCAAGCACTGCGTGAAGATGCTGATCGTAACCAAGCTATTCTTGAGCGCATTCCTGCTAATCGCTGGGGTACACCAAAAGATGTCGCTGGCCCATGTGTGTTCTTAGCATCACCTGCATCGGATTACATTAATGGCTATACCATTGCTGTTGATGGTGGATGGTTAGCACGATAACGATTTTTGTAATATAAGATGGTTAATGAGAGCGTTGCACAAGCTATAGGGCTAGTAAGTTTCCTTCTGGGCCTTTCGACCTTTTACCAGAAGGACGACAAAAAGCTCAAAGTGGTTATGTTGATGTTGAACGTTAACCATCTTATTCACTTTGTATTATTGGGTTCCATTACATCGGCAATCGGTGCTTTGATTTCAGCATTAAGAACTGGCACCTCGATGTATACCAAATCGCTGTGGGCTGCAGGGTTATTTATTGCCCTTGCGGTTGGCAGTGGAATCGGTTTTGCCCAGCATTGGTATCAACTTCTGCCTTTAGCGGGAACGATTATCGGAACGTACTCAATATTTAGATTGAACGGCATTGCACTAAGAGTCGGCTTTTTATTGGGAGCTGCATGCTGGCTAACTAATAATCTGATTATTGGTTCAATTGGTGGCTCGCTGATGGAAATATCAGTGATAGGTATTAACCTCGTTACTATTTTTCGTCTATACCAAGATAACGCCAAGTGCAAAATTACGCCGCAACAACAGGAATAAAAACGACATGTTTGTGTATAACGAAGACGTGAAAATGGAAGATCTTGGCGCGGGAGTTTCTCGCAAGGTGCTTGCTCATAGCGAGAACGTGATGGCTGTAGAAGTTCATTTCGAAACCGGCGCTGTTGGTGCGTTGCATACCCATCCTCATGAGCAGCTCACATACGTTTTGTCGGGAGCCTTTGAGTTCACTATTGGCGATGTAACGCAAGTGGTGCGCGCAGGCGACACTATGTACAAAGAGCCGGGTATCGAACATGGCTGTGTTTGCCTAGAAGCCGGCGTATTAATTGATAACTTTACGCCAATGCGTAAAGACTTTGTTTAAGCTCTAAATTTTTTAGAACGAACATTTGAGCACTAATTTTTAAATTTGCAGCAATGCTGCGGGAGAAAGTAAATGAAAATCGCACTAATGATGGAAAACAGTCAAGCAGGCAAAAATGCAATGGTATCAGCTGAACTAGATTCAGTTGCTGGTGGTTTTGGTCACGATGTTTTCAACCTAGGAATGACAGACGAGAACGATCACCACTTAACGTATATTCATCTAGGTATTATGGCGAGCATTCTGATTAACTCAAAGGCTGTTGATTTTGTTGTGACAGGATGTGGCACTGGCCAAGGTGCTTTGATGTCGCTGAACTTACATCCAGGCGTGGTTTGTGGTTACTGTTTAGAGCCTTCTGATGCGTTCTTGTTTAACCAAATCAACAACGGCAACGCTATCGCGCTCGCTTTTGCGAAAGGTTTTGGTTGGGCTGGTGAACTGAACGTTCGTTACATCTTTGAAAAAGCTTTTACAGGTGAGCGTGGTCAAGGTTACCCGTTAGAGCGAGCAGAGCCACAACAACGCAATGCCGCGCTTCTTAATGAGGTAAAAGCAGCGGTAGTGAAGGATAACTTTATTGATTCACTGCGCGCTATCGATCAAGATCTAGTGAAGACTGCTGTGGGTAGCCCTCGTTTCCAACAGTGTTTCTTTGATAACTGCCAAAACCAAGAAATTACTGATTATGTTCGTTCGCTTTTGGACTAATTCAAACGTTTGATTTCAGAGAGCCAGCCCAATGAGGCTGGCTTTTTTATATCCGGTGTTTGGATAATTAGTGGCTGATATTCAGTAAATACCAAGCGATAGGCGCCTGAGTCATGGCTTGGTATACCTCCTAGGCTCGTAATTTGGTCGCTATATCCCTAGGTTACTTGATCTATTTTTGCTCCTTCTCGCCACGATGTATCTAAATATCCATCAATGATCTTTTCAACCTAAAAAGCGCCGATCTCAATAATCCAACCTCGATCTCATTTGTATGACTTTTGCATTATTTGGATCACAAAAATCACAGGTTACCCTTAAATAAAATGTCGTTAATGCAATAATGAAACGGTATTTTAAAAATTAAACCATTTTAGCGGAACAATAATGAAAAGGGGTTCTTAATGAATATCGACATGCTCGTTGTTGGTGTCTACTTTATCTTTATGATAGCGATTGGCGTCATCTTCAAACGTTTTGCAGGCAGCTCTACCAGTGATTACTTTCGTGGAGGAGGCAAGATGTTGTGGTGGATGGTTGGCTCTACCGCATTCATGACGCAGTTTAGTGCTTGGACATTTACTGGCGCTGCGGGTAAAGCTTTTACCGATGGGTTCCCAATCATGGTTATTTTCATGGCGAACGCATTTGGCTTTCTACTTTCGTGGTTGTTCTTTTCATACCGCTTTCGACAAATGCGTGTTGTTACACCTATTGAAGGTGTGCGTCGTCGCTTCGGTGCAACGAATGAACAAGTGTTTACGTGGGCGACAATGCCGACAAGTGTGGTTTACACCGGTATTTGGCTAAATGGTCTCGCACTCTTCGTTAGTGCTGTGTTTAAAGTTGATATCGAAACCACGATTATTGTCACTGGTTTGATTGTTCTCTTTATTTCTGTACTGGGCGGAGCATGGGGGGTGGTTGCTTCAGACTTTGTGCAAATGGTTGTGATCATGGCGGTGACGGTGGTTTGTGCTGTGGCTGCATTGGCAAAAATTGGTGGCCCAACGAATCTTATTGAACAGTTCCCTGCCGATAGTGTCATGGGTTCTGATATGAACTATCCATTGCTGTTCATATCTTGGTTTATCTTCATGTTCGTTAAGCAGCTGCAAAACATCAACAACATGCAAGATTCATATCGTTTCTTAACAGCGAAAGATTCAGTTAACGCACGTAAAGCAGCACTCCTAGCGTTTGCATTGATGTTGATAGGACCGGCAATTTGGTTCTTACCACCTTGGGTAACGGCAATTATCTATCCTGAAGCGGCAACTGTGCACGCGGCTGAACTTGGTAGTAAAGCAGCTGATGCGGTCTACCTAGTGTTTGTCGAAAACGTTATGCCTGTTGGTATGGTGGGACTGCTTATGTCTGCTGTGTTTGCGGCAACGATGTCTTCCATGGACTCAGGCTTAAACCGAAATTCTGGTGTGTTTGTGCGTAACTTTTATGCGCCAATCATGAACAAAAACGCGGATGACAAGAAGTTGATGCGAGTGAGTCAGTTTATGACCATGGTCTTTGGCATATTGATCATCATGGTGGCTCTGTTCATTAACTCTCTGCGTGGTCTGAGCCTTTTCGACGCAATGATGTACGTAAGTACGCTATTACAAATGCCAATTCTAGTGCCATTGTTCTTCGGTATGTTTATTAAGAGAACACCTGACTGGGCAGCTTGGGCGACATTAGTGGTGGGTATGATTGTATCTTATGTCGTGAGTTTTGTGCTTACAGCAGACGTCGTTGCCAATTTATTCAATCTAGAGGTTCCTTTCACAGGACGCGAAGCAAGTGACCTAAAAGTTCTGCTTGGAGTTATTGGTCACCTTGTGATTACTGGTGGTTTCTTCTGTCTAACAACCAAGTTCTACAAAGAGCCAGTCGGTAAACGAAACACCGAACTTAAAGAGTTTTGGAGTGATGTTGCAACCCCTGTTATCGAAGAGGAAGGACAAGATGAAATGGATCGCCAACAACGTGACATGTTGGGCAAGCTCATTTTGGTTTTCGGTGCGCTTGTAACGGCGATGGTACTAATCCCGAACCCGTTCTGGGGTCGTATGGCCTTTGTCTTCTGCGGCGCAGTGATTGTTACTGTGGGTTCTCTGTTATTGAAGAGTGCGAAGAAAACGCCTCGGTTAGAAGTGTCTACATCTAACTAATTTTCAACAACTAGTTAGGTAAAAGTAACACGAGCATAGGCCAGAGGGGCTGTCTCTCTGGCTTATATGAACCACCTCGTAGAGGGGCTTTAGGGAACAATTTCATGATTGAATTTTTCCCTAAAGTTTATCAATACAGTTTTCTACAAGAGTTTGAATTATGCCTTCATACATACATAAAGATTTTCTATTGCAGGGGGACACTGCCAAGCATTTATATCACGATTACGCGGCAGGGCTTCCCATTATTGATTATCACAACCACTTAGATGCCAAAGAGATTCATGACAACCATCAATACGACAATATTGCTCAGGCTTGGTTGAGTTGCGATCACTACTTGTGGCGTGCATTACGAAGTAACGGAGTCGATGAGTATTACATCACAGGTGATGCGAGTGATTATGAAAAGTTTCAAAAGTGGTGTGAGACCATGCCGTATCTTATCGGCAACCCGCTGTATCACTGGTGTCATTTGGAGCTTAAGAAATACTTCGGCCTCGATTTACTACTCAACTCAGAGAATTGCGCGGTTATCTGGCAACACTGTAATCAAAAACTCAGCCAAGAGTCTCACCGATTCCAAAGTCTGCTTAAAGAGAGTCGAGTCGATACCTTGTGCACTACCGATGATCCACTTAGCGATTTGAGCTATCACGATAAACTGAATCGTTCAGAATTTGCTGTACAAGTCTTGCCGACATTTCGCGCTGACAGCCTGATTGAAATAGAGAATCAAAGTAGTTTTCAAAAGACACTCGATTCACTGGCGTTTATCACTGACATTAATATCGTCGATTTTGCAAGCTACGCTCAAGCAATCACGTCTCGTGTGGACTATTTTGCGCAGCATAACTGCCGATTATCTGACCTAGGGTTAAAAGTTGTGGATTTTTCATACTATCACCCTGACGTACTTGATCAAGCTATAGCAAAGGTCAAACGTGGTGATACGCTGAATAGTGAAGAAATTTGGCAGTTTAAGACGGCCGTTTTTGAAGTGCTTGGCAAGGCTTATCATAAGCATGGTTGGTCGATGCAAATTCATATTGGAGTGTTAACTAATGTGAATAAGCGCCGCTTTGATGATATAGGTGGCGGTACGGGGTTCAGTGTTATCAGTGACAACCCAATTGCAGAAAACCTTAGTCATTTATTGAGTTTGTTAGATCAAGACCGTCAACTCCCTCAGACCATCGTATATAGCCTTAACCCGAAAGATAGCCCGGTGCTTGGGTCAATCATAGGTGCCTTTCAAGATAGTGATGCGCAGCCAGGTAAAGTGCAGCTTGGTTCTGCGTGGTGGTTTAACGATCATAAGGCGGGTATGGAAAAACAACTTCAAGATCTAGCAAATTTAGGGGCTCTAGGACGGTTTGTCGGAATGTTAACCGACTCTCGCAGCGTATTGTCACTCTCTCGTCATGACTATTTTCGTCGCATTCTATGTAACTTACTCGGTAAGTGGGTCGATGACGGGGAATTACCGAATGATGAGCCTTTGCTTAAACAGAGTGTCGAGAACATCTGTTATCAAAACGCCAAACAATACTTCAATTTTCATTCATCTAAAGATTTAGTATAGGTATCCATTATGCTGCAGTTTACCTCTCCGGAAATGGCGGTCATTCGCCAAAATGCCAGCCAAGAGATCATCGAACAAATTATTCAAGATAATCAGGTTGTGCTTACTTCAGACACTCTCGTTCCACCTGATGCCCGCGCAACATGGAATTTATATTATTTTTGCCCCACGCATGGGGTTCGCTTAAGTTGGGATAGAGATCGACCTACTGAACATGTATGCCCTGTTGATGGCGAGGTGCTTACTGGGGAGCCTTATGACGGAGCATGGTGGCGTTGGCTTAATGGGCTCAATTCGAAAGCGTGTAATGACCTGGGTTTGCTTTGGCACATTACTCAAGATCGCAAATACTTCGAAAAAGTTCGTGAGATCTTATTGGGTTACGCTGAATACTACCCGAATTACGAAGAACACGGCGGAATTCCATATAACGGTCCAGGCAAAGCAAATGCGCAGACTCTCTGTGAAGCGAATTGCAATATTGATTTTGCTCGAGGCTATGATTTCGTTAAAGAGCAGTTGAATACCGAAGATCAATTGTTTATTGAACAGCGCTTGTTACGCGAGGGTGCTGAGTTCCTGATGCAACATCGAGCTGATCAATTGCATAACCATGAAATGAAGATTTCCGCGACGATTGGCGTAATAGGCTTGATACTTAGTGACCGAAAATTCATCGACTTTGTGGTGAGCACCCCTTATGGCTTGAAGTATCAGTTAGAGCATGGTGTAAAGGGGGAGGGCTTATGGTTTGAAGGTTCTATCCATTATCATTACTACGCTTTACAAGCACTTCTGAATTTCGAAAAAATGGCATGTAAAACAGAGTACTCACTACAATCGGTGCCAAACTTCCATACCATGTTGGCGTTCCCGCTCAAACTACTCATCAATACGGGTGACTTTCCACGTCTGAACGATTGTATTGCGGGTCAAGAGAAGTTAACTCATAGCCACCTCTTCGAATTCGGGTATCGTGAGTTCAGAGACCCTTTATTTGCATCGGCGTTACAGAGCATCTATCAAGATTCGCCACGCAACAATATCGACGCGCTGTTGTACGGTGTTGATGCATTACCTGTGGCAGAGCCGCTTATGTGCCAGTCTATTCATGCAGAACAATCAGGCGTTACGATCATGCACGATCGAGAGCACGATAACATGCTATTAATTAAGCACTCTCCGTATGGTGGTGAGCACGATCACTATGATCGACTAGGGGTGATCATTACTCGAAATGGTAAAGAAATTTTGCCTGACTTGGGAACAACAGGGTACGGTGCTGAACTGCATTATGGGTACTATAAAAATACGGTGACGCACAACACCTTGGCGGT
Organism: Vibrio sp. 070316B; assembly: GCF_013114115.1. NCBI lineage: Bacteria > Pseudomonadati > Pseudomonadota > Gammaproteobacteria > Vibrionales > Vibrionaceae > Vibrio > Vibrio sp. 070316B. The sequence continues at coordinate 86,381 of NZ_VTYC01000004.1, forward strand.
GAATCAGGAGAATCAACCGCCAGCCAACCCTCAAGTGAATACGTTTGTAAAAGAACAGTCCTACACATGGTTAGACACACAAACAGATTGGTGTGGTGAGTTACCGACGGTCGATAGCCATACTATTGTTCAGTGGGATTTGGCCGCGTACAAAGATGTGATGTTTCGCCGTCAAATTCTGTGGTTAGGGGATGTGGCGATTGAATTCAATACCGCGGAAAATCCTCACCAACAACAACTAGATTTGGTCTGGCATGTCAGAGGACAACACTGCGCTTTGGCAGAGGCACAAGGTTGCGACAATCCACTAGATGGGCCTTTAGCAAGAATGACGGGCTGCCATGAGATGGCTCTTAAAGCGTCCACTAATTTACGTTATTCGATTGATGGACAAACCGAATTTAATCAGCAGCTGATAACGGATAGTTCAGCAACTCTGTTGTTGGGGTATGCGCCGGACAACCCTGCAACTAGTGATTTAGCTTACACTATTTTGCGTAGCCAAGAAGCGGTTCTTAAAGTTGCCACGGTATATAACTTGACGCAAAACGATGAGGTTCGAGTTTCTGATATCGAATGGCGATCGAACGTTATTAATTTAAGCTTGGTCAGAAATGGAGTGGCACAGTCTATTTCAATTAACCAAGAAACGGGGGTTACTTTGTTCGGCTGATCGAACAACAATATTAATGAAATATAACTCGCTGAATTTCACGAGTTCACCCCATAATAAAAATCCCCTCAAGAACCTTTCTTGAGGGGGACATTTTGCGTTTATGGATAAGTTAAAAGATCATTATTAGTAGCACGATAGCGTTTCATTATTCACTTTCAGCCTCTTTGGAAGCCTCTGTTGCCGTACCTTTGTACAGCCATTTATCAAGTACAACTTGCAGTGCATCTAGTGATGTTGGTTTCTCTAATCGACCATCCATTAACTGATTGATCATGTCTAACTCACGTTGCCCTGACTCACCAGAAAGCGCGATGATTGGCGTATTAGGTGAGCGTGCCTTGATGATCTGGCTTGCGTCAAAGCCGTTCATGACTGGCATTTGTACATCCATGAGAATCAAATCGACTTGATGGGTTCTAAACAGTTCAACTGCATTCTCACCATTCTTAGCTTGTAAGCTATTTACACCGAGCCTGCTCAAGTACATCTGAACAAGGGTGCGTTGTACCTCTTTATCATCAACGATGAGCACGGTTGGCGCTATCCCGTTGGTTGTCACTGGTGTTGCCAGTGAGTCCGCGCTGTGTTGTTCCGTTTGAGTGCTCTGAACTTGCGGGCTGGCTTCGCTGTTCTCTTCGCTAGTCTCTTCGATATTTACTTGGCCTTGCTTCCAGTCGTTGAAATAAGGCGTACGTAACGCATCAGCTTTTGGTGCATTGGGCACAACCGGGAAATACAGGTGGAATTCAGTAAATTCACCAAGCTTCGACTTACACTCGACTCTGCCGCCAAACGAGCGCATAACACGTTGACAGTAGCCTAACCCTAAGCCGCTACCACCGCTTTTCTGGTAAGAGAAGAAGTCGTCGAAGATCTTGTGTGTGATCGTCTCATCAATACCTGGTCCTGTATCTCTGAAAGTGAGGACATTTTCGTAAGAACCGACCTGGGTGCTGATTTCGATTTGGCTATCTGGGTACGAATCAAAATAGTAAATCGCGTTACGGATCAGATTGAAAATCACGAAATTGAATAAGGTTTCGTTTAGTTTCGCAACAAAGTCAGCATGTTGTGGTAAACGAATCCTTTCGATGATCTTTTCATTCTCAAACCCGTAGTGGCTGACGGCTTGATCTACGGCTTTGTGGATAGAAGTCATCAGGATAGGACCTTGCTCAGAAGAACTGTCGCTTACCTCTCTTAGGATGATATCTATGAGCTGTCGCCCACGTTGAATTGCGGCTTGTCCGTTCTCAATATCAAGTTGGATCTGCTTTGCTGAGGCTTGGTTTTCGATGTGCTGTTTCAAGACCTCGAAATGCAATTGTACTTGAGCAAGTGGGTTACGCATTTCATGGGCTATGGAGTTGGCGAGCGCTCTACTTTGACGAATGCGCCTATCAGCTTCGATAGTACTTTGAACGCGGGTAAGCAGGGTTTGCAGCGCTGAGATCTCTTCATTAGAGAACATTTGATCGTTGCTCTTGTGGGACGACACCAGCAGATGTGTGACCGATTCTCCCTGTCCAAACAGCGGCATAACCAAAGCGGTGTTGTTTGAGCTCATTTTGTCATAGAGAGCTTTGAGCGAAAGTTTGGAAGGCGCTGTGTAATCAAGTTCTTGCGATAACTCGTCGAACACTAGAACTGACTTGTTGGTTGAAAGATAGTCTTCGTAGAAGGTTTCGTTGTAGTTGCTATTAACAAGGCGAAGTTTGTCTTCAGGGATTTGCAACAGCTGACCTAAACGGCGCATTGCATCATCAATCGACAGTTTAAAGTCTTCTTCTAACGCTAGGATTTGCTGTACTGGAGTTTTCTTGTTCCCATAAATGAAGAAAGAGGCATAGCGGCTGACTCGCTTATAGAGTACGTGCCAAGTGATGCCGATTATCGCACAGATTGGGATAGCGATTAGCCACTGATTATCGTCAGTCAGAGGGATGAAGATCGCGCCGAAGGGTATTACCAGTATTGCACAGACCAACAACGCATTAAGGCTCATGTAAGCAAGATATTTCACACTGTAGAAGCGAGAGGTTAAAAGCGCGTAGCCTACAAACAGCATTTCACTGATTGATAGTGCTGGTGGTAACCAAGTCAGTGAGAAATCTCTTAAGAAGTACGTCATGCCGAGGTGAATGGTTGCAGTAGACAGCATGAATACCAAGATACCAGCGATCATATAGCTGGTTTTGGCGAGTACCAGTTTGCTGCTGTTGGCGCGCATCGCTACCAGATTGCAAAGGGTTAACACCACTAAGCTGATCATTCCAGTGAAGAAGTAAGGCGTATGCGGGCCGAACTCGATGACAAACAGACTTGGACCAAAAATGGTGACGTCTTCAACAGTTAAGTTCGGGCTAAGGTTGATAAACAAGGAATAGACGCTAAAACTGACGAAGATGGCTTGTTGCCATAGGTGTACCTTGCCATTACGTTGTTCAGCTGCAAGCTGGCACGAGAAAAAATATGCAAAAGCAAAGGCAAAGCAAGAGGCGAGGTTGGCAAATTTAGCAGCGAACACGGCTACGGACGAACCAAGTTCCAGCAATAAATCGGTATGGAAGTAGGCATTGCTGCTTATCCAAGCAACAATACAAACCGAATAAGCGATGTACGGGACGTGGTGAGTCCCTGCAATGGTTTTACCTTTTTGCTTAAGACAATAGCAATAGTAGATTAACCACATGACTACGATGGCAACGGTTGCGAGAAGCGTTATCGCCTTAGCGTAGACAATCGCCTCCAAGCCGAAATCAAACATGTTCATCTTTTTTTTCCGAGCTTGACGTTGTTCTAACTCTTAGTTTTCTACTGCTACGCACGGCGTGTTTGTAGCCACGAAAATCAGTGTCATTGAATACGTTAACCATCTTTTCAAAATTCCAAAAGCCACGATAAATAGTGGTACCGTCGTTATTTAGCTCACAGAACCCAGAGTGGAAATAGGCTTTAGGATCGATAGCTTGATAAAACTGGAGCATGAAAGGTTGCTCGATGATAGTGAAGCCAGCCTTGTAACCTACTTGATGCAGTACACTCATGAGTTCTTTTTGAGCAAGGTAGAGGAAGTAGAGTTTTTGCTGAGTATTGCCGCTGACGGTTAGGCGTAATACTTCACATATGGCTTTAGTATCCGACAGCTGTAAGTGGAAGGTACTGTCGAACTCTGGCAGAGAGCAACACTTTGAAAGTATTGAAGGTGTAAAAATCTGTAACTCTGAGAGTTGCTGGTAGCCGTGCTCGGGCAAGCAGTATTGCCAGTTTTCGTTGCTGAAGGGGGGGGCATAGCTTAACCAAGTATCATTTTTTGCCCAGTCTTGAATCAGCGCTGAAGAGACCAGCGTTGGAAAGGCTTCATCAACAGGGTGCTTAAGTAAGATAAAGTGCTTCCCAGATTGTGAAAGGTGCAGCAGAGGCAGCATCTCAAACCATTTCTCACCCTTTATGAAGGTTTCTAGGTTACTCAAAGCAATAGCATCACTGATTGGCATCGCTTGTGGGTGGCACGGTGTCTGTACCATGAGTGAGTCGGATTCGATGTGTTCAATGATCGCGCCGTAGTACGCGCAATCTTTAATCGGTAGCTCGATACGTGAGATAGCTCTATCGTTGAGCGGCGATTTTGTCTTTATTGCGGCAATTTCACATTCACACCAAAAGTCCAACCAAGACATATAGAATTGGCTGGCCGCTCTTTCTAACAGAACCATATCAGGAGCTAAAGTACTCGGATACCGTTGAACCAGGTCCCGATAATCCATCAACTCAAATAATACTGAAAGACTTTTGTGTTGGTGCTCTGGGTACAAAGAATCTAGGAGGTTACGGCGATAATCAGTAACGGTTTGGAAAAGAGTAGTGCGTTGTTGTGGCTGATAAGTATTGATAACGAGATCGATCAATACTCGTTGTTTCTTTTCAATAGACTCATCGCTAGCCAACAGCGAGTCTAAAGACGTCAGTAATTTCATGGTGTGAATCTAGCCTAGGTTTATATAATTATTTTTATTCGATCTGCACTTATTTCCTGACACTTATATTATGTAAGCCTTGAAGTAACGTTATTTTCGTTGTGTATAAATGACGTTGCTTGTGTCTATGAAATGAAAACAAGTTGCATAATCGAGCGCAAGTCTACTACTTGCGTATTTTCTTAACAACCGAACTTTTTCTAGTTTATGAAGTGCTAAATTAGTTTTTTCTCAATAACTTAGGTGCTATTCATAGATCTAGCCTAACATTTAGCTAGCGAGCATAAACCTTTGGTTTTATAAACTGATACCAAATATCTATTTTTTGAAGCAATCTCATAATTAATACGCAACTAAATTCACATTTATAATTGTAGGGAATATAACGACGAGCCAAGCATACAATTGATAAATATAATTATGTCTCAAACTCTTTTATTCCCACGTCACCGTTTGGCGCTAGCTTGCTTACTTTCTAGTGCATCTACTTTCTCTTTCGCTGAAAATCAGTGTGAGGTGCCTGAGCTTCAGTTGTCATCTGATCTCGCTCATGCCGTTTCACTAGCAGACAACAGTTGCTATAGATCTTGGTTCTCAGCATCGAAGAATTCGTTAGCCAATATCTACAGCGAAGCTAGTCTGAACCAAATCAGTAATCTACTTAACTTAGAGATAGCCCGTTACCGAGGCGAAGCTGAGCAAGCACGCAAACTTGAAAACTTAGGTGAATTTGTTCGTGCAGCTTATTACGTTCGTTATAACGCGCGAGAAGAAGATTTCTCTGAGGCTTTAAGTGAACGCTTTGCGCATTCAACCAATGCATTTCTTGCTAATCCTAATTCGCTAAATCAAGGGCGAGAACAAGTTGGTGCGCTGAAGAGCCTGACGCTTATGGTCGACAACGTGAAGCAACTTCCACTCACTATGGATGCACAACTTGCGGCACTTAGCCACTTCAACCGTCAAACTGCGCAAGACTCACATTGGGTTGATGGGCTCAATAATCTATTTAGAGCGATGGCCGGGCATGCTGCTCGAGATGACTTCTACAATTACCTAGCAAACAACACTCAACATATAGATACACTAGCGAGGTTTGCTCGTGACAATCGCTGGGCTTTGGATACAGATGCGAGCTTTTTGGTTTATAACGCGGTGCGCGAGACGGGAAGATTGCTAGCAAGCCCAGATAAAGCGACTAAAGATAAAGCGTTGCAGGTGATGCAAGATGTAATAGTGCAAAATCCTCTGGGTAGTGAGCACGATAAACTATGGCTAGCGGCGGTAGAAATGCTGGGATATTTTGCACCAGAGGGGTTGAACGGACTCGATCTTGAACAGGCGAAACGCGACGTTGCTCAACGTATCTTACCTAACCGCTACGAGTGCCCAGGCCCTGCAATTCTTCGCTCTCAAGATTTAACTGAGTTACAAGCTGCAAAGGCGTGTGATGTATTGGCAGCTAAAGAGGCAGACTTTCACCAAGTTGCCAATACAGGGCAGCAACCGGTGGCTGATGACAACAATCATAATGTTGAGATCGCGGTGTTTGGTAGTAAAGGCAGTTATGTTGACTACTCTTCATTCCTGTTTGGTAATACGACGGATAACGGTGGTCAGTACTTAGAAGGCAATCCGGCCGACTTGGAGAATGTAGCGCGTTTCGTGGCTTACCGTTACGACAATGGGGATGAGCTCTCCATTCTGAATTTTGAACATGAATACACGCACTACCTAGATGCGCGCTTCAATCTACATGGTTCATTTAATGATAACTTGGCTCATGGTTATGTGGTGTGGTGGTTGGAAGGGTTCGCCGAGTATATGCATTACAAGCAAGGCTATGATGCCGCAATTCGCTTAATTGATAGTGGAAAGATGCGCCTATCGGATGTACTTGCGACCACTTACTCTCATGATTCAAACCGTATTTACCGATGGGGGTATTTGGCGACCCGCTTTATGCTAGAAGAGCATCCAAATGAAGTGGAAAGCTTACTGGCGCTGTCTCGTTCTGGTCAGTTTGCTGAATGGGCAAAGCAGGTAAAAGTGCTTGGCCAACAGTACGACGGTGAATTTGAACGTTGGCTAGATACGGTAACAAGTGAAGATAAACCTGAGCCTGGAGAACCCACGGATCCGACAGAACCAAGTGATCAAATCAAGACTCTTATTGCCAACCAAAACCTAGTGTTGAGCGGTGAAGCATACAGTGAGCAGCTATTCTATGTAGACGTCCCTGAGAACACCATACACTTTGAGGTGTCAATTCAAGGGAAACCTCAAGGGGATGCTGATCTCTACATGAGCTACAACCGCGCTGCGCATTACTATGACTTTGAGTTCAGCCAGTATGGTAATGGCAGTAATGAGTTGGTGACGTTTGAGCCAGAGACAACGGGATATATTAAGCCAGGCCGTTACTACATGAGCGTGACTGGGCGTACCGGTTTTAGTGGTGTTACATTGCTTGCATCGTTAGAAACAGAACAACCCGTTCCACCGTCTCCAGAGCAAGATGACCTAACACCTGTGGTATTAGAATCTGGTAAAGCTCATCTGTTTACTGTTCATCAACAACGTTACGCTGCCGTTTATGTTCCAGAGGGAGTACAAGAAGTTCGCGTATGGCTAATCGATCAAAATAATGATCCAGCAGAGAAAGGTAATGTTGATCTGTTTGCAAGCGGTGCATATTGGCCAACCGTTGGGCAGCATGACTATGCGTCGGATTATCGTGGCAGCAATGAGTATCTACAAATACCTGTGACCGAGGAAGGGTACTTACATTTCTTGTTAAGTGCAGAACAGCAAGGTGATGATGTCGAGATGTTGGTCTATTTTCATTAAGGCGCAAATCTCGAATATATAGATAACAAGCCGAGTATAAACACTCGGCTTTGTTTTCTGACAGTTTTCTGTGTTTATAGAGTATTTGCACCATAATCTCTGATGAAGTGATGACATTGGCGGTTTAAGCTTGTAAGTATATGAAACACCGAGATAACGGTGTGGTCACTTGTTAAAACTGAATGATTTATTTAGTGAGGATCTATGAAGAAAGCACGATTAACATCACTACTTGGAGTAGCGACTTTAGTTGGCGTGGTTGCTCTGGCTGGATGCAGTCAGAATGGTGAAGTGATGAGTCAATCACAAGAGAATACGAATCCGATCTGTAGTACTAAAAATCTAACTGGTGGTTGGTCGAAAAGTGAAGTTACACCACAAGCAGAGCAAGCGCTAGACGCCGTGCTTAGCCAAATGAACACGTCTGCAAAGCTTCAACAAATCTTGAGCGTTCGAACTCAAGTGGTGGCTGGTTTGAATTACGCGATTGAGTTTGAAATGGATAATGGTGAAGTGTGGAATACGATTGTATACCGCTCTCTACAAGGCGATATCGAAATGGTTCAGGCCGCGCAGCAAGGCCGTTTGTGTCAGTAGTCTAAGCTAGCTATCAAATATAACGTCTCGCACAAAAATGGCTCCCGATTGGGAGCCATTTTTATTCTGATTAGCGCTTTATCGTAAGCTCGTAACGGTTTATTCCGCCTCGGATAATTCAGGTTCTGATACTTCGCTTTCAGATAACTCAACAACGCAAGCTCGGCTGATATCTTCATCGATGTATGCCATACCCAGTTTGTTTAGGTAATCCATGCGGTCTGCAGTACGAAGATCGATATCAGGGCCTGCAATCTTGTTATCTTGGTAAACCTTAGCGAGATGAGCCATGAACTGCTCGCCCACACTCATCATCAGCAAGCTCATTGCGCCAACGTCTGGTCTTACTTTAGCGCGTTGTTTTTCAGATAAATTCACCTCTAATACAACAGGTTGTTCCTCACCTTCAAAACGAACGCTGCGCTCTCTCACCGTTTGTTGTGCCCAGTAGTACGCAAGCTCTTTGCTCTGAGTTAAGAAGACCGGCTCTACAGATTCGGTGTAGTTATTGCCGATGGTTGCCATGGTTTTTACGGCGGCTTGGTTGAGTGCTTTATCGCCCGAGCGCTTTAGCCCTTGGCCTTTAATGGAAGCGATTAATGCTGAAGAGGTTCCGTGATACCAAGTATCACCTGTTGCGAAACCATTTTCTGATAGCAGTGTTTTTGCATCTTGTAGGTGTTTAGGTATTGAAGTCATAGGCACTCTCAATCAAAAGAAATTTCAACAAACAGGAATCTAATAAAACATGAATACGGTTAGCTTAAACAGATGTTGCTTAGCTGACCGTGGGTTAGGGCACAAATCTGAGACTTTGAGATAAAGCCGGCCATACAAGCTTTATCTCAAAGCCTTCCCCCGGATCTTACCTAAGTAAGAGAGAAGGGCGGGGGAGGCTTTAGCGTTAGCGATTAATCAAAAAAGTGCTAGCGATTAATCAAATTGGTTCGATGTATTCAGTTCACCCGCTGCTTTTAGTGCGTTTTCACCAGCGAAGTACTCTTTATGGTCATCACCCATATCTGAACCAGACATGTTTTGGTGTTTAACACATGCGATACCTTGGCGGATCTCTTTACGTTGAACGTTAGCAACGTAGCCCAGCATGCCTTGGTCACCGAAGTACTCTTTCGCAAGGTTGTCGGTAGACAGCGCTGCAGTGTGGTAAGTAGGTAGAGTAATTAGGTGGTGGAAGATACCTGCTTCACGAGACGCATCTGCTTGGAATGTGCGAATCTTGTCATCAGCTCGTTTAGACAATTCAGTTTCGTCATATTCAGCACTCATTAGGCTAGCACGGTCGTAGGCAGAAACGTCTTCACCAGCTTCAACCATTGCGTCGTATGCTTGTTGACGGAAGTTTAGTGTCCAGTTGAACGATGGAGAGTTGTTGTATACCAGTTTCGCATTAGGGTGTACTTCACGAACGCCATCCATCATCTCTTTGATTTGGCCGATGTGAGGCTTCTCTGTTTCAATCCAAAGTAGGTCGGCACCAGCGTTAATTGCTTCAATACAGTCAAATACACAGCGGTCTTCACCAGTACCTTGACGGAATTGGTACAAGCCAGATGGTAGACGCTTAGGACGTACCAGCTTGCCTTCACGGTTGAAGCAAACGTCGCCTTGTTTCATGTCAGCTACATCGATCTCTTCAACATCTAGGTAAGAGTTGTAGATGTCACCTTGGTCACCTGGCTCTTTCACTACTGCGATTTCTTTGGTTAGGCCTGCACCTTGTGAATCGGTACGAGCAACGATGATGCCGTTGTCGATGCCTAGCTCAAGGAAAGCGTAACGAAGTGCACGAAGTTTCGCGTGGAAATCAGCGTGAGGTACGGTTACTTTGCCATCTTGGTGACCACATTGCTTTTCATCGGCAACTTGGTTTTCGATTTGTAGACAACATGCACCTGCTTCAATCATCTGCTTAGCCATTAGGTATGTCGCTTCTGCGTTACCAAAGCCTGCATCGATATCGGCGATGATTGGCACTACGTGTGTTACGTGGTTGTCGATTTTGTCTTGAATGCGGTCTTGTAGGTCGACATCGCCAGCTTCACGAGCTGCATCTAGTTCACGGAATAAACCACCTAATTCACGAGCATCTGCTTGACGTAGGAAGGTGTATAGCTCTTCAACTAGGCCTGCAACTGACGTTTTCTCATGCATTGATTGGTCTGGAAGTGGGCCGAATTCTGAACGAAGTGCTGCAACCATCCAACCAGAAAGGTATAGGTAGCGGCGATCTGTTTTACCATCAAAGTGCTTTTTAATAGAAATCAGCTTTTGTTGGCCGATAAAACCGTGCCAGCAACCTAGAGACTGAGTGTATTGAGAGCTGTCTTTATCGTAAGCCTCCATATCCGCACGCATAATATCTGCCGTGTATTGCGCGATATCTAGACCTGTTTTGAATTTGTTTTGAGCTCGCATACGAGCAGCAGATTCAGCATTGATTGCATCCCATGGAGCACCTGCAGCGCTTTTTGCAACTTCTATCATTTCGATATCTTGTGTAATTTGCGACATAACTATTCCTTAGTTTCACGTGGGGTATGGTTGCCAAATTGGCTTGGATTAAAACTTTGCTATGGACAAAGAATAATCACACATGTGATAATTTTGTTAATTTATAGTTATTATATTCGGTATTTTTTATATGAATATTGCTCGTATAGACCTTAATTTACTTGTGTATTTAGACATGTTGCTACGTGAAAGAAACGTTACACGTGCAGCGAATCAGTTAGGTATTACTCAGCCTGCAATGAGTAATGGACTGCGCCGATTACGCGATCTATTTGAGGATCCATTGTTGGTGAGAACCAGTGAAGGAATGGTGCCAACCGAGAGAGCGCAAAAGTTGCAACCTTTGATTCGCAACATCTTGGCGAATGTAGAGAAGACCTTGCAGCCGACGACGGAATTTAATGCAGAAGACAGTGAACGCGTGTTCCGTATCATGGCGAGTGATTATGCTGAATCCACCATTATCCAGCCGCTATTAAGAAGGTTGAGTGAGATAGCGCCGAAAATACGACTCGATATTATGACGCCAAGTGACGTGAGTTATCAGGATGTAGAGCAGGGGACCGTTGATATCATCATTAACCGCTTCGACGATATTCCTCAATCCTTTCACCAGATGAGCCTTTGGCACGACGGTTTTTCTTGCCTATTTAGCTGCGATAATCCGATAGCTGACAATTTCGATATTCTTTCTTATTTAAAAGCGCAACACATTTGGGTGAGTAAAACCGGTATGGGTACGGGGGTCGGGATTAACCCAAGTGAGGCGCAGAAGTTAGGGTGGATCGATGAAGCGCTAATGCGTATTGGTAAGACCCGAAACATTACTGTGTTCACTCGACATTACCTGTCAGCGATTCTATTCGCGCAACAGAAAAACCTGATCCTTACCATCCCAACCAAAGCGGCACAGCTGCAACGTAACAACCCTAAGTTATTGATCAAACCCGCTCCCTTTGCCATCGAACCTTTTGAAGTGAAGATGGCGTGGAGCCCATTGTTACAAACCAATCCAGACCACCAGTGGATGCGTCGCTTGATAAAAAGTGTCGCCAATGAAATCGAAAGTGGTGTGACAGAATAACCCTATTTTTATGGTATTTCTTTTGTGAATGTCCATTATAAGCTGCATAAATTAGCTAAATTTTCGTCAGTTACGTAAATTTAAGTGAGTAGTCAGTGATTAACTTGAGAGAGATTTTATGAGCAGTCGTATTCAACAGGGAAGCTTGAGCATAGATAGCACCCTCTACCAATTAGTTAATGAACAGGTCATCCCTGGCACGGGTATTCTTGCAGAAGACTTCTGGCAGTCTTTTGCAACCATCCTTAAAGATCTGGCACCAAAGAACCGAGCATTGCTTATCAAGCGTGAAGATCTCCAACATCAAATCGATGTGTGGCACCAAGAGCGTGCGGGTCAAATACTGGATGCTGCAGAATATAAACAGTTCCTACAGCAGATCGGCTACCTAGTACCTGAAGGCGATGACTTCCAAGTAACGACTGCCAATGTTGAGCCTGAAATCGCAACACAAGCTGGGCCGCAGCTTGTAGTGCCTATCATGAACGCGCGCTTTGCACTTAACGCAGCAAACGCGCGCTGGGGCAGTCTATATGATGCGCTCTACGGCACAGACGTGATCAGCGAGAGTGATGGCGCCGAGAAAGGCGGCAGCTTTAACCCGGTACGTGGTGCCAAAGTGGTGAGTTATGCTCGTGGTTTCCTTGATGATGCCGCACCGCTCAATGGCGTTTCTCATAAAGACGTGACTAAATACAGCATCAGTAACGTGAGTATCGGCAACACGCTTACCGCGACTCTAGATAACGGCGAAGAAGTCACGCTAATCGACCGCAATCAATTTATTGGTTATCAGGGGGACGCTAGTGCGCCTTCTTGTATCCTGCTTAAACACAATAACCTTCATATTGAAATTCAAATCGATCCTAGTGCACCAATCGGCAGCGTTGATGCAGCCGGTATTAAAGATGTGCTGGTGGAATCTGCACTGACTACCATTATGGATTGTGAAGACTCAGTAGCCGCTGTCGATGGTGAAGATAAAGCACTGGCTTACCGTAACTGGTTAGGTTTGATGAAAGGTGATCTACAAGAGTCATTAGAAAAAAATGGCAAGACTATTGTTCGTAGCTTGAATCCAGATCGTCAGTACACCAGCGTAACGGGTGGTGAGATCTCGCTTAAAGGCCGAAGCATGTTGTTTGTTCGCAATGTTGGTCATTTAATGACGAACCCAGCGATCATTGATGATGAAGGGAATGAAGTACCTGAAGGCATCATGGATGGCATGATCACTTCACTGATCGCAATGCACGATTTGAAAGGCAACAGTGCTTATCAAAACTCGACAGCTAACAGCATCAATATCGTAAAACCTAAGATGCATGGCCCTGAAGAAGTAGCATTTACCAATGAACTTTTTGGTCGCATTGAAGATGCATTAGGGTTAGAGCGCTTTACTATCAAAGTTGGCATTATGGATGAAGAGCGCCGTACCTCTGTGAACTTGAAAGAGTGTATCCGCGCCGCTAAAGATCGAGTTGTTTTTATCAACACTGGTTTCTTGGACCGAACGGGTGACGAGATTCATACGAGTATGGAAGCGGGTCCATTTGCACCTAAAACACAATTGAAAACCATGACATGGATTGGCGCTTACGAAGATCAAAACGTTGATCTGGGCTTAGCTTGTGGCCTGCAAGGTAAAGCCCAAATTGGTAAGGGTATGTGGCCAGAACCAGATAACATGGCGAAGATGATGGATGCCAAAATTGGTCACCCACAAGCGGGTGCTAATACCGCTTGGGTTCCTTCGCCAACCGCGGCTACTTTGCATGCCTTACACTACCACAAGGTCAGTGTTCCGAGTCGCCAAAAAGAGCTGCGCGAGCGTGTGAGAGCGAACGTTGACGATATCCTTACTATTCCTCTACTGGGTAATCAAAAGCTGACTGCACAAGATATTCAAAATGAATTGGATAACAACACGCAAGGTATTCTAGGTTACGTGGTGCGTTGGATTGACCAAGGTGTAGGTTGTTCGAAAGTTCCTGATATTAATAACGTAGGACTCATGGAAGACCGTGCCACGCTGCGTATTTCAAGCCAGCACATTGCAAACTGGTTACGCCATGGCATTTGCGATGAAGCCCAAGTTATGAAAACAATGAAGCGCATGGCTGCTGTTGTTGATGAGCAAAACGCTGGGGATCCAAGCTACCAGAATATGGCGCCTAATTTTGAAAACAGCATTGCGTTTTCTGCAGCGTGTCAGTTGGTGTTTGAAGGCTGTGCTCAGCCAAGCGGTTATACCGAGCCAGTGTTACACGCGATGCGTCTAAAGTTGAAAGCGCAGAGTGCTTGAGTCGGAAAGTGTTGAATCGCAGATAAGCGAAAGCACAAAAAGCCAAATCCGCTGAAATAGCGGAGTGAACGAATAATAAAAACAGAGAATGTAAAATACTAAAAAAAGAAACACCCCTTAACCGAGCCCAAGGTGCCGCGCAATAATAGCGCGGCTTTTTTTTAGCTTTCGTTTTTAGAGGGTTAGAGGAGCGAAGAGAAAAGTCTAGTTTCCACCGAAGCCTTAAGTTCCACCAAAACCTTAATTTCCCCCAAAACATAGATACTTAATATCCATGTACTCATCGATGCCTTCTTTTGCCCCTTCACGACCAATACCCGACTGTTTCACCCCACCAAATGGTGCTACTTCAGTAGAGATCAAGCCGTCATTGATGCCAACCATACCGTATTCCAGCGCTTCTGCTACCTTCCACACACGGTGAATATTCTGGCTGTAGAAGTAAGACGCTAAACCATAAATCGTATCGTTCGCCATCTCGATGAGTTCTTCATCATTGTCGAACTTCATAACTGGAGCGACAGGGCCAAAAATCTCTTGCTGAACGATGTCCATGTCATGTTTCACGTCTTTAAGAATGACGGGTTGAATAAATTGGCCATCGAGTAATTGAGTTGGTGTCACTGGCTGTGCACCTTGTTCAATCGCTCGGTCAATTAAGCCTTGGATATTTTGCTTTGCTCTTTCACTGATGACTGGGCCAATGTTGACGCCTTCATCTAAGCCATTGCCGACCTTAAGCTGTTGTACTGCTTGGTCGAACTTAGCCACAAACTCGTCGTGTACCTTGCTGTGGATATAGAACCGGTTAGCACAAACACAGGTTTGCCCTGCATTACGGAACTTAGATGCCATTGCTCCTTGCACGGCAGCGTCGATGCCTGCGTCGTCAAACACAATAAAGGGTGCGTTGCCGCCAAGTTCCATTGAGGTACGTTTGATGCCTTTGGCGGCTTGTGCCATCAAGATGCTGCCAACACGGGTAGAGCCGGTAAATGAGATCTTTTTGATTAATGGATGTGAGGTAAACAGTTCGCCGATTTGTTCCGGACTATTACCTAAAACCACTTGAATAAGGTCTTCAGGGATTCCAGCTTGGTAAGCCAGTTTAACGACCGCAAACGCAGAAAGTGGTGTTTCGTCAGAAGGCTTCACAATGAAGCTACAGCCAGCCGCTAATGCAGGCGCTGCTTTACGGGTGATCATCGCAACTGGAAAATTCCATGGCGTAATGGCACAGGCCACTCCAATCGGCTGTTTGATGGTGACTAAGCGTTTATCTGCCGCCGTACTAGGGATCGAGTCGCCGTAGGTACGTTTAGCTTCTTCGGCGAACCACTCAATAAAACTTGCGCCGTAAACCACTTCGCCAGTGGCTTCAGCCAATGGTTTACCTTGTTCCATAGTCATTAAGCGAGCAAGATCATCTTTGTTTTCAAGGATCAACTTATACCAATTATTCAAAAGCGCAGCGCGAGTTTTAGCTGGCACTTGTGCCCACTCTTTCTGTGCTTTATGTGCACGCTTGATGGCGTTATCTAATTCCACTTCGGTAGAGATTGGCGCATAGCCAATAACCTCACCGGTTGCTGGGTTGGTGACCGCAACCGCGCTGTCTGCTTCTGTCACCATAAAAGAGAGTAATTGCTTGTTGTTGATTTTGAGCATTGTGGTTCCTTATTGATGATTACTTAACACGTGTTGACCTTGTGAGTGAACTTACCGCTGACCAGGAGCCAGATAGCCTCTAACGCTTTATTGTTGGCCCCAGTTGTCTGCTTCGATTTTCGCTAGTGCTTTCGCCGCTTTTTGCAGTGCAGGCAAAAACTTAATCGCTTCATCTGGCTTCACTCGAATCACAGGTGCTTGAATTGCTAAACCAAGGTTGGATTGACCGGTTGGTGATGGGATGAGTACCGCAATACACACCAAACCTGGAAGAAACTCTTCATCGTCAATCGCATAGCCTTGGATCTTCGCTTCTTCGATATCTTGTTCTAGAACGGAATAGTCGGTAATGGTTTTCACTGTGTACTGCGTCAGAGGCACATTCTCGATCAGTCGTCTGCGCTGTGATTTCGACATGTGAGCCAAAAACAGTTTGCCGGTAGCCGAGCAATGCACAGGAACGCGGGATCCTGGTTGGAGGTGGAAACGAAGTGGGGCTTCCGTTTCTGCACGGTCAAGGTAGATGATCTCGCCGCTTGATAGCGCTGTCAGGTTGCAGCTTTCGCCAACTTCTGCACGCAGGTTTTCAAGAATCGTGCGTCTTGCACTGTGCATAGTGCTATTGAACAGTAGGTTCTCAGCCAGTTTTCTGAGTCGAATACCTGAGCTGTAGTGCTTATCGTCACCATCTCTTTGAATGATGCCTGCTGATTCCAGTTGTTGCAGCATACGGTGTAACGTCGGTTTCGGTAGCCCGGTTTCTTCGACTAATCCTTGAAGAGAAATGAACTCGTCTTTCTGTGCGATTACCTCTAATAGAGCAAAAAGTCGAAGAGTTGGCGTATCTCCTTGAACTTGTGGTGTTTCTGTTTGCATACAGTGATTCATCCTTGCGATATGTCTATGTGTAAGAGTGTACATAGCAAATCAATTTCCTTCAATTATCTGAATAATATTTGACCTTTTTTATTATTTCAATAATATAAAGTTAAATTATGGAACGATTAATCTCAATAAATGGAATTTTATCATGAAGGCAATTGAACGGATTATTGATAAGGCTCACTTAGATCGTAAGCGCGTGGTGTTGAGCGAAGCGGAAGATCCTCGAGTGCTCGCCGCAGCACGATTAGCGATAGACAAACAGCTCGCCCATATCACGCTAGTGGGGGATGAGAAGGCGATTATTGAAGCCGCGCAGTTGCATCATATTAATCTTGCAGGCATTCACATTGTTTCACCTCAAACGTCGGCTCTGAAAGTCGTATTAGCTGAGCGCCTATATGAGTTAAGAAAAGCCAAAGGCATGACGTATGAAGATGCTTTGGAGAAGGTTAAAGACCCACTTATTTTTGCCAACTTGATGGTGAGGGAAGGGTTAGTAGACGGCACGGTAAATGGTGCGGTGTATACCACTTCTGATGTGGTGCGAGCTGCACTACAGATCATCGGCCCTGCTCCCGATAGCGAGTTGGTATCGAGTTTCTTCCTTATGATGTTATGTGAACCTTTCCATAATCTAAAAGGGGGGCTGATTTTCAGTGATTGTGGTTTGGTGATTAACCCCAATGAGACGGAGCTGGCATCAATCGCGGTAGCCGCTTCTCAAAGTGCTCAGGCATTGCTAATGGAAGAGCCTAAGTTGGCGATGCTTTCATTCTCCACCAACGGTAGTGCGAAACATGAGTCGGTGGACAAGGTGCGCAGTGCTGCGCAGATCGTGAAACAGCGTTGCCCTGGTATTGCGGTTGACCAAGATGTTCAGCTTGATGCCGCAATTGTCACCGAAATCGCGGCTAAAAAGTTGCCTGATTCCCAAGTGAAAGGTCAATCCAATGTGTTGATCTTCCCCAACCTTGAAGCGGGCAATATAGGTTACAAGTTGGCAGAAAGGTTAGGTGGTGCGGTCGCCATTGGTCCTTTGCTCCAAGGGTTGAATCAACCGGCTAATGATCTGTCGAGAGGCTGTAGCGCGGAAGACATTTTTAACGTGATTGCGGTGACAGCAGTTCAAGCGCAGCAAGGTAAAGCAGCAAACTCAACTTTTGATACCGAAGCTAATGTTGAAGAGAAAGAAGAATCAGGATTTGAGTTTAGGTATTAAGCCTTAATTGGTCATAGCTGAATACCTAGATCTCGCCCTCACACTAAATAACAAGTATCGAATTAGGATTGCTAATGGAGTTACCGGTTTTACTCGCCATTTTGGTCACCATTGCGTTAGGCACCTATTTTCAAACCGTCACGGGCTTTGGATTAGGCATCATTGTGATTGGTTTGACGGTCAGCCTTAATCTTGTTTCCCTAAATGTTATTGCCGCGGTGGTGAGTATCGTGACCTTGTTCAATTGCTTGGTTGCTTTAATGGGCAAGCCGTTGCTTGGTGAGCTCAAAATTCTTGTGGTGTTAGTGATCGGTATTATCCCCGGCGTGTCACTTGGGGTGTTCTTACTGGGCGAATTGAGCGAATATGCAACACATTTTCTACGAGCTTTGTTGGGCGCTATGGTGCTATTCGCAGGCTTGAGTTTTATGTTCAAACCTAAAACTAGAACAGAGCGCTCAGCAACCCTATCATTCTTTGTGTCAGGGTTTAGTTCTGGTCTCGCGGGCGGGCTATTTGGTATGGCGGGTCCACCGATTGTTTATCATCTCTACAGGCAACCTTTTACGCTTGATTTAGTACGAAGCACACTGCTGATGGTGTTCGCTTGCACGTCGATGTCACGTACCGTGAATGTTTACGCTGCAGGCGATATGGAAGCAAGCATATTGTGGCTATCTGCGATTGCTATTCCTTTGGTGGCGCTTGTCACCATGTTCGCGCGCCGCTTTCCGCCTCCCTTGTCGAATGACCAACTCAGAAAGTTAGTATTTATGGTGTTGATGTTGATTGGTGGGTATTTGATGGCCGTGTCGGCATGGTCATTGTTGGGCTCTTCATAAACCAGCTCTATCAGTGAGGCTAGCGAGTTGCTAGCCAAAGCTTCATAGGTTCAAACACGCTGTAGCATCTCAAAGATCCCTCTACATAGTCCAAACAAGCAGCTCTCTTGCGCATCCAACGTGATGTTGCTGCGATAGTAGGGGCTTAAATCTACCCCCATACCGACGCCGTGGATTTCAATATTATTCTTGGTCGTCTCGCGATCAATCACCTGTTTGAGGTGGTTGTCTAAATAGAATTGATCATTGGCTGTGCTGGTGGCGGTATCCATTGGGCATCCGTCCGAAAACACAAACAAGATCTTTCGTTGTGCACTGTGCTGCTGCAATCGCTGGCTAGCAAACTGAACCGCTTCTCCATCAACTCCTTCTTTGAAGATGTCCGCTTTTCGAAGGCTAGCAATGCCAAGGCGAGAGCGTCTCCAATGCGTATCAAAATCCTTAAACACGATATGTCGAACCTCGTTTAAACGCCCGGGATGTTTCGGTTGGTTTTGTTTCAGCCATTGACGATAGACCTTGCCACCGTTCCAGTTGTTGGTGGTGAAGCCGATAATTTCAAAGGGGATATTGGCGAGTCCAACGGATTTGAGAATCGTATCCATTAGTAGGCTTAGCTTGTGGCTGTGTTTCTGCATCGATCCCGAACAATCCATCAAAAACGTGATGGCACATTGATGAGACGGGCCAATTTCAGGTTGATAAAAAACCGTACGGTCTGAAGGAGATGTGATGAGCTTAGTGATGGAGGTGGCGTTGACGATACCTTCTTCTAGGTGTTCTTGGTGTCGAACTCGTTGTGGTGTGGCGACAAAACCAGACAGCATGGCGGCTAAGCGTCGGGTATTCACTTGTCTCGTCATCAAGTCATCAGTGAGTTTTTGCCTCAGTTCGAATAATAGGGCACGCCGGACGAGCTTATCTGCGGCGATCACTTGGTCAAATTCTGAATTGAATATTTGATAATTAGCGCCTGACAATTCGAAGACCTTACTACTGCCAGTGATGTCCGCATCAATCTCTTCATCTTCTATGTCACCATCAACGATTAAAGCAAGTTGCGCGAGGATTTTAATGTCTTCTTCGATCGTCGGTGTGCTTGAGCTTTCACTCTCTTGTTCTTCGCTGATAAGGTCATGTGCCAGAGACGCGAGCTCGTTGACATAGTGCGCAAACCGATGTTGATCGGCTCGATGCACTTTTAATTGCTTTAGACTGCTGCCGAATATAGGCACGATGCCTGCTCGAGTAGATTCAATGGTTTCAGCGATGGGCTCCGAGACTGGGACACCCGTTAAACGCGTGTGGATGACCTGCATTAATGTGAATAACAAAATACCAATGCGGGATTCAGTAAAGCCATTTTGATGATATTGATCGCTCCAATACGCAAAGTTGAACTGAATGCTTTTAGAGACGCCTTTTAGGTAAGCTGGGACTTGTGACTCGATTCGTACCTGTTCGCAAAAATCGAACAGTAAACGCTCAACTTCATTTTTGGGGCGCAATGAATAGTGAAGTTCAGCATCAGAAAGCAGCAACCTCAATGCGGAGGAGTCAATTTTACCGTTCATCGATAATTTACTGTTGATGAGCTCATGGCGTGACACAAAGGTGAGATCGTTGGTGTGTGCCGATAAGTGATAACAAGGACGACTACCGTTGTAGAGGCGCGCTCCTCGGTAATTCAGGTTCAACTCACCGCTGATCGCTCTGGCAACTGACACGCCAATATCGAGGATCTTTTTCTGTTGGGAGGAAATATTAGCCATCGATTAAGACTCCGACTGAGCATAGCTCTGAGCATGATCCTCTAGAGCTTCACCAAAGCAGCGGAAGTAATATTCGCGAACCAGCTCCTTCTCTTCATCTTCACAACGGTTGAGGAACGACAGCCTAAAGGCTGTGGCTACATTGTTGAATATTCGAATATTCTCAGCCCATGTAATTACTGTTCTTGGCGACATAACCGTCGATAAGTCGCCCGCTCTAAATCCATTTCGCGTTAAACCAGCGGTGGCGATCATTTTCTCTACTAACTGTTGACCGCTTTCATCGTTTAGCTCAGGGCGCTTTGACAACACGATCTTAGTTTCATGTTGTGGGTCTAAATAGTTAAGTGTCGCGATGATGTTCCATCGGTCAAGTTGGCTATGGTTAAGCACTTGAGTACCGGAGTACAAACCGGAAAAGTTACCTAAACCGAGTGTATTGCAAGTAGCAAACAGGCGGAAAGAAGGGTGGGGAGTGATCACTCGGTTTTGCTCGAGAGAAGTGTATTTGCCGTCTTGCTCTAAGAGTTGCTGAATCACAAACATCACATCAGGTCGGCCCGCGTCGTATTCGTCCAATACCAATGCGATAGGCTGCTGGATGCTTTGTGGAAGAATGCCTTCCTTAAATTCCGTTACCTGCATTCCATCTTTAATGACGATGCTATCTTTGCCAATGAAATCCAATCGGCTTAAGTGCCCATCTAGGTTGATCCTCAAACATGGCCAATTTAATCGTGCTGCCACTTGCTCTATATGAGAAGACTTGCCGGTTCCGTGTGTGCCTTGTATCAACGTGCGACGGTTAGATGTGAAGCCCGCTAATATTGCGAGCGTGACTTCAGGATCAAAACAGTAGTTGGGATCGATCTTCGGTACGTACTCTCCCGCTTTCTCAAAGGCCAATACCGTTAAGTCGCTATCGATGCCGAAATGCTCTCTTACACTTACCTGTTGCGTTGATCGCAATTCCTCATTGTTCATTCTTTATTCCCCATTATCGCTTCCATGACTGCTGTGATTTTTGAACTGCTATCGATTATTAACCTCTCTCTTGGAGTTAACGGCACTTTTTGTACGAAAAACTACCAACAATGTGATCCAGTTTTATTAATTAGAATGAATTGTTCCATTTTAACGTAAAAAGTTGACGCGCAAAAAATCTACTACTAAGGTGAATTTGAATTCGAAAAAGAGACAATTCATTCCGAAAAATGAAATTTAGGTTAACTCAAGGAGAATGGAAGAATGAGTGAGCAAGAAAAACGTACGGTTGTTTCCGGCACAGTAACAATGACACCATCAGAAGCGTTCGTTGAAACTATGGTCGCCAATGATGTCACCGATATGTTCGGCATCATGGGTTCGGCATTTATGGATGCAATGGATATCTTTGCTCCGGCTGGCATTCGATTGGTCCCAGTGGTACACGAGCAAGGTGCTGCTCACATGGCAGATGGTTACTCTCGAGTCTCCGGTCGCCACGGTGTCGTTATCGGCCAGAATGGCCCGGGTATCAGTAACTGTGTAACAGCAATTGCAGCAGCGTATTGGGCACACAGCCCTGTTGTTATTGTGACGCCAGAGACCGGCACTAAAACAATGGGCTTAGGTGGTTTCCAGGAGTGTAACCAACTTCCAATGTTCCAAGAGTTTACTAAGTATCAAGGGCATGTGACGCACCCTGACCGTATGGCGGAATACACGGGTCGATGCTTTGAGCGTGCAATGAGCGAGATGGGACCTACTCAACTTAATATTCCACGTGACTACTTTTACGGTGAGACTCAAACCGAGATCCCTCAACCAGCACGCTTAGACCGTGGCCCAGGTGGTGAAAAATCTCTGAACGAAGCGGCAGACTTGATTGCTGAAGCGAAATTCCCAGTCATCATTTCTGGTGGCGGCGTGGTAATGGCTGATGCCGTTCAAGAGTGTGCGGCACTGGCAGAACGACTAGGCGCCCCCGTAGTAAACAGCTACCTACACAATGACTCGTTCCCTGCTAGTCACCCATTATGGTGTGGCCCTCTAGGCTATCAAGGTTCGAAAGCAGCAATGAAGTTGATGGCTCAAGCGGATGTGGTTATTGCTCTCGGTACACGTCTTGGTCCATTTGGCACATTGCCTCAACACGGTATGGATTACTGGCCGAAGAACGCGAAAATCATTCAGATTGATGCAGACAACAAGATGCTTGGCTTGGTTAAGAAAATCTCTGTCGGTATTTGTGGTGATGCGAAAGCGGCTGCAGTGGCACTAACCGAGAGATTGGAAGGTCGTGCTCTCTTATGTGATGACAACAAAGGCGCTCGCCAAGACACAGTCGCAACAGAAAAAGCGCTGTGGGAAAAAGAGCTTGATGAGTGGACGCACGAACGTGACTCGTTCAGCTTGGACATGATTGAAGAAAACTCGCATGAGACTCCTTTCTCTGGTGGTGAATACCTTCACCCACGCCAAGTACTTCGTGAACTCGAAAAGGCGATGCCAGAAGATGTAATGGTCTCAACGGATATCGGTAACATCAACTCGGTTGCAAACAGCTACCTACGTTTTGAAAAACCGCGTAGTTTCTTTGCGGCAATGAGTTTCGGTAACTGTGGCTACGCGTTCCCGACCATTATTGGTGCGAAAGCGGCTGCACCTCATCGCCCTGCTATCTCTTATGCTGGCGACGGTGCCTGGGGCATGAGCCTGATGGAGACCATGACGTGTGTTCGTCATAACATTCCTGTGACTGCGGTGGTATTCCACAACCGTCAATGGGGCGCAGAGAAGAAGAACCAAGTCGACTTTTACAACCGACGCTTTGTGGCAGGTGAACTGGATAACCAAAGCTTTGCAGAGATCGCTCGAGCAATGGGCGCTGAAGGTATCACGGTTGATAAGCTAGAAGATGTTGGCCCAACTCTACAAAAAGCCATCGACATGCAAATGAATGAAGGTAAAACAACCATCATAGAGATCATGTGTACTCAAGAACTGGGTGACCCGTTCCGTCGAGACGCATTGTCTAAACCGGTTCGTTTCCTAGATAAATACAAAGATTACGTATAACCAATAGGAAGTTTGTCCGGCACCGTATTATCGAAAGTGTTAAGGAGAATGCCATCGAGGTCGGGGCCGGGCAAGCAAATTAAGTGGTGGTTTTTGATATTAAATTGAACGTGAAAGAAAACTCTTTTGCATTAAGTGATATTTTTCACGTTCATTGCTCTTAATATTAGAGCACTAACCAAATAGCGATTACTCCACACAATATTTTATCTAAACTGAGGTTTTATCAATAATTATTATTAACCGAATGTTAAGATAGTAATTATTGATGAGTCACTGGATTTATTCGACTTTAGTATGAGTATTCGAAGAGTCATTAACCTTTATTTTTTAGCTAAGAATGATTATTTATATGGGTGAGTGGTAGAAAATAAACATGAACAATAAACGTTATATAAGCTCACTCAAAGAACTTTATCAAATAATCGATTCTTTTATTAGCGAGTGCAATGAGCCTTGTGGGTTGATTTATAACGTTTGTGATTACGAAAACAATAACTTAATGCCTAGCTTGGGTCGTTCTAATCGTAAGAACTTACGCCGAGTCGAACAAGATTTGCTTTTAACGGTTCGTATCTATGGTGGGCATTCATTGCACTCTCACGACATAAATGATTGGTTGCTGATGTGCTTAGCAAAGAAGCAGGGATTTCCCACTCGTTTACTTGAATGGAGCGATAACCTGGTTAGTGCGCTGTGGGCTTTGTGTCATAGCCAGAGTAAAGGCTGCATTAATATTACTAAAGCAATTGATTTTGAAAGAGTTAGTGATTTCTTCACACCATGTGGTGTTGAGAAAACTCAGATATTTCATGTTGTTGATTGTGATAAGCAAGAACAACGTAAGGACAAATGGTATTCCATTCATCCGTTTAAGGAAGGTTGCAATGATGCCATTCAACCTTTGTACGACGAGCAAGGATATTCAAACGGTCTAGTATCCGTTCATGTTCTTCCGTCAGCCAAAGTAAATCTGATAAAGGAGTTAATATCCATGAATGTGTTAAATGAACCTACAGAGTATAACGAAGAGACACTGGTTGATTTGAAAAGTGAATCACACGTCGATGGAAATAAGGTTATGGGTAAAGATGGAAGTAATATCGAATTACAAGTTAATACTCATAATAGAACTTTGGAACAATATGGTCGAAAGTACCATCAAGATTTTGACTTCGACTAACGACTAATATCTTTATTGAGAATTAAGGCTTCGCTCAAGTCTGATTTTAATTATTTAAATAGAGTGAAGTCTTGTTTAAATAAACTTAGAACACTAATTAAATTTATAAAAATACGAAATCTGTGAGCTTAGAGATTGTATATAACACTACTCGAAGTTAGAGTTGTGCGACTTGTTATCAAGTTGTTAAATTAATCAGGTTTCTAGTTTAAAAACTCTAATAAAAAAGTGGCGCAAAGCTACTGAAATTTAAACCAATAACGTAAACATAAAGGATTCTGGAATATGAATATGCAAACCAATGCAAAGACGTTCGTGCTGGAAAACCAAGTCGACACCGCCTTTTTACAGTCATTCAGTGATGCTTGGAATAACCATGATATCGAAGCGTTAATGTCGTTCATGACTGAAGATTGTGTGTTCCATACTGTGGCTGGTGAAGGCTTAGTTGGAAACACTATCGAAGGGTACGAAGCGGTTCGAAATAGCTTTGAATTGGTTTGGCAGAATTTTCCAGACGCTGCTTGGAGTGACCCTGTCCACTTTGTGTGCGGTGATCGCGCTGTGAGTGAATCAACGTTTTCTGCTACGAACCCAGATGGCAGCATTATCGAAGCTCGCATGGTCGATGTGTTTACTCTGAAAGGTGGAAAAATCAGCGTAAAAAATGCCTTCCGTAAAACACGACCTCTTTTGACTCCCAAAAGCTAGACACGAAATCGCAACCCGTTCACGTGTTATGACTAGGAGAGTCGAATTATGAGTTTAGTAATGGAACAACCGGCTGCCGATGTGCAGCCAAAGGTGAAAAACACCCAAGCAAAAGAAAGTACACAAGCAAAAGATAGATACGATCCAAAGTACGATCCATTGAAGGATAAAACGCCAGGTCATGGTAAAGAATACGCCCCAACGTATTGGGTAGATACTGCAGGTTCCCCACCTGAAGACGATGGCCCAATCACATCGGACATGGATGTCGATGTGGCGATTATCGGTTCAGGCTTTACCGGCCTAAGCACTGCGATACACCTTGCTGAGATGTATGGCATTAAAGCGACAGTGATTGAAGCGAACCGTTCAAGCTGGGGATGCAGCACTCGAAACGGTGGTCAAGCGCAGTGTGCCTCAGGGCGTTTGAAGCGTTCACAATGGATTGAACGCTGGGGCCTCGAAACGGCGCTAAAGATGCACCGCGAATGTGTCGATGGCATGGAAACCTTCAAGTCACTGATCAAAGACATCGATTGTGACCCACAACCTGGCGGTCATTTATATGTTGCTCACCGTCCAAAAGTGATGGCAACACTCGAGAAAGAAGCCAAATTGTTGCGCGACACGTTTGACTACGATGCGCAGATCTTAGATGCAGAAACCGTAAAGCGTGATTACGTTGGTGATCAAGAAGCGGCAGGTGCGATGCATGAGCCAGAAGGGATTGGCATTCATGCTGGGAAGCTGGCGTTTGGTTACTTAAGAAAGGCGCGAGCACTCGGTGTTAAAGTTCACCCATCGAGTCCCGTTATGGGCTGGGAGACTCGTGGCGGTGTGCATTACCTGAAGACGCCAGGTGGTGTTGTGAAGGCGCGTTCTGTCGGTGTTTGTACGGGTGGGTATACCAGCCAAGGCTTGCATTCAGAACTTAAGAATCGCCTGTTGCCAGTACTGTCTAACTCAATGGTCACACGTCCGCTAACTCAAGACGAAATCGTCGCGTGTAACTTCAAAACTAATCAGGTGATTACTGATACTCGAATTCTGCGCCACTACTACCGTTTGTTACCGGATAACCGGGTACAGATAGGTACACGCAGTGCTATCAGTGGCAAGAACGCACCTGAAAAGAAATATGAAGACATGTTGAGAGCGGACCTGACTCGGAAATTCCCGTCTCTCGATCAGATCAAAATCGATTATTCATGGTGGGGTTGGGTGGACGTCAGCCACGACATGATGCCGAGGATCTATCAACCGAATCCAAAACAATCCATCTTCTACGCCCTTGGCTATGGCGGTAATGGCGTGATGTATTCCGCTCAAGCGGGTAAGCGTCTTGCTCAGTGGATTGCAGGCGAAGGTCACACGCTCGAACTACCAATATTTGAATCAAAACTTCCGTTCCCCAACGTGAGGGAAGTGGTGGAATCAGAGATGTTTGCGCCGTTTCGAAGAATGGGGCAGCGGTTCCTTTATCAGTGGTATTCGTTAAAGGATGAAAGGCTGTAACTACCCGAACATTGTTTCCAAAATAGGGAAATAGAACTACGACCAGGAAAGTTGTACCAGGTCACCTTGTGAGCAAAGTACAGGCAGGAAGTCTGTATGAAAGGAAAGGTTAAGACTATGAAATTTATTAAAAATAAAATTATTGCTGGTGTCACCATTGTAGCAACAGCGGTGCTATCTCATACCGCGGCAGCAGCGAATTTTAAAATGGCCATCGGCGATGCTGCTGGTGGTACGCAGTGGGAATTAGCGACATCGTTCTATGAACTCATGGAGCAAAAAACAGACGGTAAAGTGAAAATCGATCTGTTCCCGAACGGCCAATTAGGTAATGAGCAAGACACCGTAAATGATGCGGCAATCGGTCTTCTCGACTTCTCTGTACTGGCGATCAACAACGTGACGCCTTTCTCTCCAACCGTTGGTCTATTGACCATGCCTTACGTGATTCAAAGCGCAGAAGAAGCTGTGCTACTGACTCAAGGTCAAGTAGGCCAAGACTTAGTCGATAACACGATTCGTGATGCTGGTGTTCGTATTGTCGGTTGGGCTTATTCTGGCTTTAGGGTTTTGACTAACTCGAAAAAGCCTGTCGCTTCCCCAGAAGATCTTAAAGGGCTCGTGATTCGTGTTCCTCGTAACGAAATCATGATTGCTTCTTACCAAGCATGGGGCGTAAACCCAACGCCAATGGCTTGGTCTGAAACCTTTACTGGCCTGCAACAGGGCGTGGTAGATGGTCAAGATAACCCTTACATCACAGTGCATGCGATGAAGTTTAACGAAGTACAAAAGTACGTGACCAACATTCGCTACATTTTCTCTTTAGAACCTCTCATCGTGAGTGAAACGGTCTTCCAACAACAGACACCTGAAATGCAGAAGATCATTCTTGAAGCTGGTCAGGAAGCGACAGAGCACAGCTTCGCTTATTTAGAAAACACGGAAAATCAAATTCGCGAAGAGCTACAAGCGAAAGGCATGGTATTCACAGACCCAGCAGACAACGAGCAAGAGTGGATCAGCAAGGTGACTAAATCAGTTTGGCCTAAGTTCTACTCAAGCATCGGAGGCAAAGACAAGCTAGACGACGTTCTTGAGTTACTAGGTAGAAAGTAACGATTAGATTCGCCCTATCTGCTGTTCTCCGCGACTTAATCACCTAGCGATAGAACAGTGAGATAGGGCATTTACATGGCTGTACTCGTTGAGCTGTTCTGTACCTGATCTTTTAGGACCGTGAGCGACTGGTTGTCATGTGAAAATCAACATTGGAGGTTATATGTCAGTCGCTAAAACAATAAAAAAACACCTGAACAACATTGAGGAATATACATGTTGTTTGTTGCTTGCAAGCTTTGTCCTATTGCTGTTTACACAAATCCTGACGCGTCAGCTATTCGACTACTCTATCCCGTGGGGAGATGAAGTCGCTACTTATATGTTCGTTTGGTTCGCTTATCTAGGGGCAGTTGTGGCGGCCAAGATGTCAGCACACAACCGAGTGAGCTTTCACTTCAAATTCTTTCCGCCCATTGTGCAAACCGTCAGTGAAACTATCGCTGATTTCTTATGGCTTTGCTTTAACGGTTACTTTGTCTATCTCAGTTATGACTTCGTGTTTAACAAAATGAACCTGTTTTGGAAGTCTCAGACTACAGGTATCCCGATGAAGTACTTCTACATGATTTTACCTATCGCGTTTTCCCTAATGATGATTCGAATTATCTGGAACAACTATGAGCGTTTATGCAAAGGCGCAACCAACGAAGATCCAGAAGTCAAAGAGCTGCGAAAAATGACGGCACAAAAGTCAGCGCAATAGTCATCACAGAGAATAGTCGTAATAGAGAGATGTAATAATGGAATCCTATTTAACTCTAATTTTATTTGGTGGCTTCTTAACCCTGTTAATTCTGGGTGCACCAATCACAGTATCACTGGCCGGCGCTTCAATGGCGGCCTATATGTTGCTCGACAAAAATCCCATCGCTTTAGTACAAATCGCATTTACCTCTGTAGGTAACTTCCCGCTCATGGCACTGCCAGCCTTTGTTCTTGCGGGCGCATTGATGGAGGCGGCGGGTATCTCCAAACGTCTGGTGGATATCGCAGAAAGCTTAGCTGGTCCCGTAACAGGCGGCCTTGGCGCGGCAACGGTAATGGCGTGTCTTTTCTTTGGTGCTATCTCAGGTTCGGGCCCTGCAACAACCGCCGCGGTCGGAATGCTAATGGTGCCCGCGATGGTTAAGCGTGACTACGATAAGAGCTACGCATCGGCAGTAACGGCCGCATCTGGTGGCTTGGGAATCATCATTCCGCCATCCATTCCTTTGGTTATTTTTGGTATTTCTGCGATGGGCTTAATGGCACCGCCAGAAGCCATCGCTCAACACGGCCAGTTTGCTTCTTTATCGATTCCAAAACTTTTTGTCGCTGGGGTTGTGCCGGGTTTCATCATGGCATCGACGCTGGTGGTAACCAACTACTTCATTGCTAAGCGAGAAGGCTATAAAGGGTTAACTGAAACGTGGTCATTTGGTGATGTAAGGCATTACTTGCGTCGAGGTTTATGGTCGATACTGGCACCATTCTTGATTCTAGGTGGTATCTACAGCGGTATGTTCACACCAACAGAATCAGCGGTTGTGGCAATTTTTTATTCGCTGTTTGTGGGTGTCTTTATTCACCGCGAATTGTCATTTAAAAGCGTTATGAAATCGCTATCTACCACGACGTGGATTACCGGGCGTGTGTTGTTGATCCTCTTTGCCGCTACTGTGTTTGGTCGTTTGTTGATTGAACAAAAAATTCCAGTGGTGGTGGCTGAATCTTTGCTCAGTTTTACTGACAACATGTACATGGTGTGGGCGCTTACGATTACTTTGCTGTTGTTCATCGGTATGTTCATGGAAACCTTAGCCGCGATTATGATCATCGTGCCGGTTCTATTACCAATCATGTACATGTTAGGCGCGGATCCTACCCACGTGGGTATTGTGGTCGTATGTACCTTATCGATAGGCTTTGCTACGCCGCCACTTGGCGAAAACATCTTTGTTGCCTCGGGAATAGGGGGTTCCACGGTTGAGCAAATCACCGCGAAGATCCATCCCTTTGTTCTTGCTTCTGTTGTGGGCGTTTTCGTTATCGCTTTCTTCCCACAAATTACGCTTTGGCTTCCGTCCTTAGTGGGCTATTAGGAGAGATAACCATGAATTTATCCAGAATCATTCTCATTGGCTGTGCTGTGTTTGCTGTCGTGAGTGGCATTAGTTTACGTGCCGAACATTCTGAAACAGAGAAACAAGCTAAGCCTGTTAATGTGCTTGATATTTCTGAGCCCCACGTGGTGAGCGAGGCAGAGAGAAGAGCCAAGACTCTGCTGGCGAAAGCGGTAATCCACGTTCAAACCGAGGGGGATGAAAGCGTCAAAGATTTCATGAGTGACCCTGAGTACATAGACGGTGAGTTATACGTGTTTGCACTCGGAATTGATGGTCAATTTCTTGCCAGTGGCGGCTCTTCCATGGTGCTGGTGGGCGACAGTGTATTGGACACACAAGATGTTTACGGCAATCCATTTTTCCGAGAAATGATCACAAAAGCGGTCCATAACGGTTTTGGCGAGGTGAAATATCACTGGACGAACCCGACTGATCGTATGGGTGAACCGAAAACTACGTTCTTTGAGCGAGTAGGCGATGTGATTGTCGCTGTCGGTTATTACCCTGAACGTTCGAGTGCGGCCGAGGCAAAGAATTTATTGGCGAGAGCGATGACTGCGATAGTGGAGTCTGAACAAGATAGCTTGGTTGAGTTCAATGACGCTGAAGGCAGCTTTGTGGAAGGAGATTTGTATGTGTTTGTGATGGACATGAGTTCTGGAAAGCTACTAGCTCATGGCGTGTCACCGGAGTTAGTTGGGCGATCACACAACGAAATCCTGAGCCCAGATGATAAGCCGATACTCACCGATATGTTGAATCTTGCACGCGAAAATGGCCGTGGTGTGTACACCTACCGCTGGTTAAATCCATTATCGAGTAAGGTCGAAACCAAGCATACCTACTATCGAGTCATCGATAACAAGCTGGTAGGGGTTGGATATTACACAAAATCAAACAAGACGTAAAAATGAGAGTGCGGTGAGTGTAAGTCTATTTAAATTAATGACTTAATGCTCATTTTGCCCCTAAAAATAGGAGTGTGTAAAAAAGCAATTTAGTAAAATTCACAGTGTGTAATTTTTGTTGTGAAATTGTTTCAAGAATAACAGTAGTATGAAAAACATGGAAACCAAGCAGTAAAGAACAAATCTGAAAAGGGTCAATTAGGATGTTTGACCCGAGTGAAATTTAAAGCCGTACGAGGGATAGACTATGAATATGCTGACACTAGACAAAACAGAACTTCACAGAAACCATTCAACTTTTATTGCTGAAGCTGTCTTTGCCGTCGAAATGGTGAAAGCAGACAAGCAACTCGAAAAGCAGAAGATGGCGAAACAGTTGCTAGATACTCTATTTCCTCTTGAGTCGGGCTCTCATGAAGATGTTGTGAGCTATGAGATTGACTACCGACATGTTCAGGTTTACTTCAAAAATGGTGAACACACAGGTCTGAAACGTGCTAAGCATTTTGTGGCATACACAGGTGATAAATCCAAACCATCATCAATCCTGTTTCGCGATGAAAGCGGTACGCACGTTGAAGTGACGATGGGCGCTCGGAAAGGCACAGGTAACCTTGAGCTTGTTGATATTGAAGATATCCAACTAGAGACATGCACTACCTTCGGTCAAACAGACGCAAGTATTTCTTCTGGAATCAGACACTGGGTTAGCCTAGTGAAGGGCGATGAAAGCGGCCGACCAAATGCATCAAGTGAAGATAAAGAGTTCACGGCGAAAAATGGTGATGACTACAATCTTGGATTCTGTTTCGCACTCTAATGTCGAGCGCTGCAGCACGCAGCGCTAACATCCATTTCTCTTTTACCTTTGGTAATTTGCCCGCCCCTATAGCGGGTTTTTTTATTAGAGCTATAAGTAAATTGGGCGATTATCAAAATTATATGCAGAAACTTTGGATGTGACGTTACAGTGTGTGTTTTTGGTTTAAGTTATTGTATTTAAATAATTTTGTTCTTTTATTTTATTCTGTTTTTATTAGGTTAACTATCATTATCAACGGTGGTTTGGGCGACTATTGAGCGAAATCTCAGTCAAAATGCTTTGAGCTGTGCTATAATGCGCGCCTTGGGATTGAGCCAGTAAGTCCATTTATCACTAACTATTGTGATTTTTATTGCCTTTTATTTAGGCGGTGCGGCGAGCCAATCAAGTAGTAGTTGGATATGGAGAGCGTCCTTATATTCGTTGAATCGGATATGCGAACATCATAATTTATGAGTTTTAAATCAAAAAAGTACAGTATTGATTCTACTGACTATCAAGTGGGTCAAGACAACGTCAGTAAATGGGGCATGGATGTCCATAACACAGTTTTCGTAGCCTCAGTCGGCTTATCTCTTCTCTTCATCATCACCCTTCTTGCACTGCCTCCAGCAGATGCCAAAGCGGCAATTGATTCCATCAAGGGTGCAGTTCTATCAAAGTTTGACTTCCTATTTATGTGGGGAGCTAACATCATGTTAATTTTTGCTGTTATTTTGGCATGCTCACCTCTAGGTAAAGTTCGTTTAGGTGGCGAAGACGCAACAGCAGACTATTCAATGGCCTCTTGGATAGCGATGTTATTCGCAGCCGGTATGGGTATTGGACTTATTTTCTGGGGTGTTGCTGAGCCAACCGCGTTCTTTACCAACTGGTTTGGTACTCCGCTTAATGCAGAACCTTTTACAGAAGCGGGTCGTGAGTTAGCGCTGGGTGCAACGGTATTCCACTGGGGTTTCCATGCTTGGGCTATCTACGGCATGACAGCACTTTGCCTAGCGTATTTTGTTTATAACAAAGGTCTACCACTATCTATGCGCTCAGTGTTTTACCCAATCTTGGGTGAGCGAGTGTGGGGCAAAACGGGTGATGTGATCGATGTGCTAACAGTACTGGTTACTCTGTTTGGTTTGGCGACTTCGTTAGGTTTGGGTGGTACACAAGCAGCAAGTGGTATCAGCCACGTGTTTGGCTTGGATAACAACATCTTCCTTCAGCAATCTATCATCGTTCTGATCATGGGCTTAGCGATCATCTCTGTGTTACGTGGTATGGACGGTGGTGTTAAGTTCCTAAGTAACCTAAACATGGTTATTGCATTTGTGTTCTTAGGTCTTATTGCTGTGCTTAACTTCACTACTGTGCTTGATTCTGTCGCGACTGCAGCAACAGGGTATGTGAAAAATATCGTAGCATTGAGCCAGAGTTCAGGTCGTGAAGACACCACATGGTTGCACGGCTGGACTGTATTCTACTGGGCGTGGTGGGTAGCGTATGCACCATTCTTTGGTATGTTTGTAGCGCGTATTTCTAAAGGTCGTACGGTTCGCGAGTTCCTATTTTGCGTACTGATTATTCCGACATTAGTAACCTCGGCTTGGATGTCTATCTTCGGTGGCGTGGCTATCGAGCAGGTGATCAGCCACGTGGGTCAACTCGGTCTCGACCAAGGCATCACAGATGTATCGCTAAGCTTGTTCCATATGTTAGATGCGTACTCGTTCGGCAGCATTCTGTCTGTTATTGCTGTTGCACTGATCATTGTGTTCTTCGTTACGACACTGGATTCAGGTTCGATTGTTATTGATGGCATGACAGCGGGTGGTAAACTAGAAGTACCAGTGAAACAGAAAGTGGTTTGGGCGGTTATCTCAGGCGCTATTGCAATGGTAATGCTGTGGATTGGTGGTACTCAATCTATCCAAGCTCTGCAATCGATCACGATCATTGCAGCACTGCCGTTTACGATCATCCTTCTGATTGGTTGTTTCAGCTTGTTGAAAGGTCTACTGACTGAAGTAGATAAAGAGCAAGCAAGCGTTAGCGAAACGGCTAACTAAAGAAACCAAGCAGGGAGTTAGTGAATGACTCCTCGCTAAGCGTGATTTCAAAGCTCTCTTGCATTGTGTAAGGGAGCTTTTTTATGCCTGAGAAGAAATTAGAGACAAGCAGAAAGGACAAAAGGAGCCATAAGTGAATCGTCACTTGTGGCTCTTTTTTAGTTTTAGGGATTAGCTCTAGGGAGCTAGGTATTAGTTTACGCGTTTAATTCGTGCTGAATTACGTAATCCAAAGCACCGACTACCGCAGCAACTTGAGCGTCATTACACTCTTCGTCTGTCACTTTGTCGCTGTCCGGGTAAACCTCAGTGGTTGTGCCGTACTTACAATCAGTCACACCGCCACATAAGCCAAGCTTCTTCATTGGGTAGTTAATTACACCATGTTGAGTAACTTCAGAACCAATGATCTTGCCGTCTGCATCTGCTGGCGCAATGTGCGTTACTTTTTCAACTGAAGCAATTACCGCCGCTTGGAATTCAGGCTGCGGATTTTCTGTATCGCCAACCGTGTAGAAGCCGTCAGGGATCATACCTTCAATGTACTCAATACCATCACGTGCTGCGAGTGCTGGTCGGAATTCTGTTTCGTCAGAATCCGTCGTTTCGTGTAGATCAACGTGAACCAACACTTCTGGTAAAGAAGCGACTAACGCACGTAGGTTTGCTGATTCTTCTGCTGGCGTACCGTCGTAGAAAGAGCGGTTTGGATCGACAGCATTTGGGTTCCAACGGTTGATCACTTCGTAACCCCAAGGGCTCACACAAGGTGCAACAACAATGTTGAAGTGCGCTGAGT
The DNA here is from genome assembly GCF_013114115.1 of Vibrio sp. 070316B. Taxonomy (NCBI): domain Bacteria; kingdom Pseudomonadati; phylum Pseudomonadota; class Gammaproteobacteria; order Vibrionales; family Vibrionaceae; genus Vibrio; species Vibrio sp. 070316B. The sequence goes on from NZ_VTYC01000004.1 coordinate 121,074, forward strand.
ATTGTTCTGCTTGAGTATCCGCGAACTTGATAGCGCCATGCACACCACTGGTTTCGTAACCGTGAACCCCACCGGTTACAAGGATAGTTGGTTTTGATGCGTCCCAGTTTTTGCTTTTGATTGCGAAAAGCGGGAAGCGACCTTCATCGTAGCTCAATGCGCCGTATTGCTCGATGTCAAAGCGGTCTGCCAATGCTTGGATTTTTGGCACGACTTCTTGCTGGTATTCACGCTTAACGGTTCTTTGAGCGAACCATGCTTGACGTTCTGCTTCTTGCCATTTTTGTCCTGGCTCACCAATTGGGTAGGAGTATTCACTTTTCATCTATACTTCTTCTTTTATGTTCGCGAAAGATGAAGACAGACTAGTCCTGTCTAGCTGAGACGGCAATAGAAAACACAACTTGTGACTCTATTTTTTACAGACTCATAACTTTGATGAGTGGATTGATGGTGTTACATTTTATCAATTGTTTAATCCCTTAAAAGAGACCATAAAATGGCTGGAGCAAGTTTATTAACGCTACTGGATGACATTGCAACCGTGCTGGATGATGTCGCACTGATGTCCAAGGTCGCAGCGAAAAAAACCGCTGGTGTGTTGGGGGATGATTTAGCGCTGAACGCTCAGCAGGTATCTGGTGTTTCTGCTGAACGAGAGATCCCAGTGGTGTGGGCGGTTGCCAAAGGCTCATTTAAAAACAAGTTGATTTTGGTGCCCGCGGCATTATTGATCAGTGCCTTTATTCCTTGGCTGATCATGCCTTTGCTTTTGATTGGTGGTCTGTTTCTTTGTTTTGAAGGTGCCGAGAAAATCTTAGAGAAGCTCTTTCCTCATGCTCATCAAGACGATGAAAAGGGGGAGGACACAAGTACTGGTGAATCCATAGAGGAATATGAGAAGAGAAAGGTCGCAGGCGCGATTCGTACCGACTTCATCTTATCTGCAGAAATCATAGTGATAGCACTGGGTACTGTGACAGGTACAAGTATCCTTACTCAGGTTCTTGTCGTAAGTTTAATTGCAGTTGTGATGACGATTGGTGTTTATGGTTTAGTAGCAGGGATCGTTAAGTTGGACGACTTAGGTTTCTACCTTCAACGCACATCTAACGGTAGTGCAGTAAAAACAAAGCTTGGCAATGGGCTTGTTGTCTTTGCGCCAAAGTTAATGAAGACGCTTGCGGTGGTTGGGACGGCTGCGATGTTCTTGGTTGGTGGTGGTATTGTGGTGCACAACGTTCCTGCGATTCATCACTTAATTGAGCCAATTATTATGGATTTTCGTGGACATACGATAGCGACAGCGGTTGTACCAACGCTATTGAACGGTGTTATTGGTGTCTTAGCTGGATTGATCGTTGTTGCTGTTTGGACTGCGATTGGGAAAATTCGCGGTAAGTAATCTCTCATTATTGATCTTAATAAAATTATCTCTCTACGAAACGAAAAAGGGGCACCATAATCATTATGGTGCCCCTTTTAATCTAATGGATCGTGTTTAATTAACACCACGCTCTTATTTTACAATATAAGCGCTTATTTTTACCGACCAAGCGTTTACTTTACAGACCAAGCAATCGTCTCGCCGCCACGGATTGGCACAACGATGTCTGAACCGAAAGGCATGGTTTCAGCAACGTTCCACTCTTCTTTAACAAGAGTGATAGTGTCTGTGTTGCGTGGAATACCGTAGAAATCAGGGCCGTTGTGGCTTGCAAACGCTTCTAGGTTCTCGATCTTACCTTCTAAATCGAACACTTCTGCGTACAGTTCAACGGCAGCGTGCGCTGTGTAAGAACCTGCACAACCACATGCTGACTCTTTTGCACCTTTTGCGTGTGGTGCAGAGTCTGTACCCAAGAAGAACTTCTTGCTACCGCTTGTTGCAGCCTCGATAAGCGCTAATTGGTGAGTGTTACGCTTCAGGATAGGAAGGCAGTAGAAGTGTGGCTTAATGCCGCCAACCAACATGTGGTTGCGGTTGTAAAGCAGGTGGTGAGCGGTGATAGTTGCCGCTACATTGTCGTTCGCGTTTTTAACGAAGTTTGCTGCGTCAGCGGTTGTGATGTGCTCAAGAACAATCTTTAGGTTAGGGAAGTCGTTCACAATCGGCGCTAGCACTGTGTCTAGGAACTGCTTCTCACGGTCGAAGATATCAACATCGTGAGTGGTTACTTCACCATGAACCAGCAGCAACATACCCACTTCTTGCATTGCTTCTAACACGTGGTAAATCTTTTGCGCTGACGTTACGCCTGAATCAGAGTTAGTCGTCGCGCCTGCTGGGTAAAGCTTTGCTGCCACTACTGCACCAGACTCTTTCGCTTTGCGAATTTCGTCAGGTGTTGTGTTGTCTGTTAGGTAAAGTGCCATTAGAGGCTGGAATTGCTCGCTTGGCTGCTCTGCCATGATGCGCTCACGGTAAGCTAAAGCCATTTCGGTATCGGTTACCGGTGGGATGGTGTTTGGCATGATTAACGCTCGACCATTGTAGCGGCTGATATCGCGCACTGTATCTTTTAATACTTCGCCATCGCGTAGATGAACGTGCCAGTCGTCAGGACGAGTAATCGTAAGTTGTGTCATTGAAGGCTCCCACCATTTGAAGTGTTATGTAGTTGGAGCCTAAACTCGGCGAAATCTGTGAAAGCAATCGCTTACGTTTAGGCGACAGGATGATAGTGGAAAAGCACTTTCATTTCATCCTATTTTTAACTCTTCAGGGTTAGGAGCTTGTTTTTATGGATATTTTATTCGGTATCTATTTGCTAATAAGGGTTAGCGGGTGGCTACCCACAGACCATGGATCATTCCTGGAACCCAGAAGAAGAAAGTAAGAATGATATTAATCACCAAATCTTTACCTGCACCACGAGCGAAGAACACACCAACAGGCGGAAGCAGTACACATAAAATGATAATGACGAGTTTGTTCATGATAAATCCTTTTTATTCAATGAAAGTTCAATGCGATAACCGTGTTCACATTATAGAACGTATGGGGTTCTAATCTGGTAGGTATCACAGTGTATGCACTTTCTGGGTTTGCTTAATTACTTTGTGTTAAGTTCTGATTATTCCACTGTGTTGTTTTTATAAGAGTTATTATTTCAGGATGAGAAAGAAGTGTCGCAGTATCAATTTCATACAAACAATGTTCGAATGCTCGGTTACCCAATTTAAAACCTCCGGTATCTGACTCAATATCAAACGCTACCTTCGTGAATCCAAGTTGTTCTAAAATTTGTCCACTTTCAGGTAGGGCATTAAAGAAGTAATAACGTTGCACATTTGAATAGCGGATTAGATTTATATACTGAGAAACTAACATGCACCTAAACACCTCGAAACTAGTAGAGTAACGGTTATAGTTACAGACGGCTAGTGGAGTCGTACTTTTATAACTGACAGTCTTTTTTAGGTTGATGTTGAAGTTTTTGGAATGGATTGCCTTGTCAAAATATTCACTTTCAAAGATAAAACTAAGTGAATGGCCTATAAGTTGCCCACTTTTTGTCGTAAACCTTTTGAAAATAGCTCGTTTGTTTTGCTGATAGTCGTATAAATTGATGTCGAATAGACCTTTGGGAATATAGCTGGCCGTTTCGTAAAAAGCTTTAAGGTTATATAGTATTTTATCATCGTCTTTCAGAAGAAGTGGCAACTCAGTAATCAAACATACTTGTGGCTTTTGCGTCGTTTCGTAATTTGACGATGAAAGCCTGCTCAGCTGGTTATTAAAACGTAGTCTAGAAAATTCATTTAATAATTTTGATTCGTTTGGGTTTGGTATTAATTCATAAAAATCGCTCAAGTCAAGTTGTAAGCAACGCAAGATTCTAAGGCACTTGGCAAGCGTTGGCTTAGTTCTTCCTCTTTCCCAGCGGCTTAGCGTTACTACGTCTACAGAGCGAAACTCTTCATCTGCAAGGTTTAACTTAACAGCAAGTTCATTCTGAGTAAGGCCAAGTGAGAGTCTCAATTCCTTTAAATAGTCACCAAACATCCATTATCTCTATGTGTAATTTGACTTCATTGAAGTATAGCTAGTCAAGATGGATTATGGCGTCTTTTTAGTAACATACCTAAAGGTAGCTGACTCATAAATTCATTTAACTGCTTGTGTTCTCGTCCTCTTCTGGTGTCAGGAAATAGGCATTCAAAGCAACATGTGATTTGTTCGTGCTAAATATTGCCATCTATTGCTCTGTAGTATCGATCAATCACAAAAAGAGGTTTGTTTATGAATACGAGCATGTTGTCTGAAAATTTGCAAGCCGAAGCACTTATTGAAGATGTTGACCAGGGATTGTTTTACCCTGTCTTTCAACCGATAACTAATGGCAATGGAACTGTCGGTGCTGAGGTTTTATTACGTTGGGAAAGAGGGCATGACGTTGAATCGTCAATCCGCTGTCTATTAGACTCTGAGAAGATTGCATGGTTTACACAAAAATTCTTACTCGCTGTGTCGAAAGAGCTTTTGTCTCGTAAGACTGATATAGAGTTTCTAACGATTAATATCTCTCCATTACATGTTTTGAGCTTTACTTTTATTCGTGATATTTACCCAATTTGGCAGGCATGCAATAAGTTAGGTATCACCCTTTGGATTGAGATTACAGAAAATGAACAATATCCAGAAGGTATAGATAAGAAACGGATGGTCTCACAGTTTGGAGTATGTCGAGGCCTTGGGATTAAGATTGCGTTAGACGATTATGGCAGCGGATATAACGTTGGTGAAGCTCTACTTAGTGTAGTTAAACCAAACGTGTTAAAGATTGATAGGTCTTTAATGAGAAACAGGAGTGAGCATTCGGCTTTTTGGGAGCGTCTTAGGTTTTTATCTCGAAAATATCAAATTGAATTGCTGTCAGAAGGGATTGAAAGTTATGAAGACCTGCGTTTTGCCAAGGCACAGGGCATAGCTTACTTCCAAGGGTATTACTTGGGTAAGCCGGGCTCACTGAATCAGTTGTCAAAAAAACATACAGCATATTGCTCATCTCCTTAAATGTAGTTTTGGGTTCATTGTGTTTATTGAACCGTAAGGGGACTTGGAGCTGAAGTTGAATTTTGTTGGTTGTTATAGCAAGAAAATATTGATGCTGTTGGATAACAAAGGGGCGATATTAGTTTGTCTGGCATCATCGTCGTTAGCTTCTAAGATTGTAGATCTACTAGAACATATTGTGACTCTAACATTTTACCTATGTCTACTTAGTATCAAGTGTTTAATAGCTGCCAGTTTATCTATTTATAACCATTTGTTAGCATTGGGACAAACTACAAAACATTGGAATCGTTATGTCGCAGTCACCTCTAGATCGAAAGGCTTCAGAGCAAGCTCCTTCCTTATCTCAAATCAATGTGTTTCCGGTTAAATCAGTGGGCGGCATTGCGCTTTCTTCTGCTTGGGTTGAAAAACAAGGTCTCACTTTTGACAGACGTTTCATGCTGGCATTGGCTGACGGCTCAATGGTTACGGCGCGTAAATATCCGAAAATGGTCAAGGTGTCTTCAAGCTTGCAGCCAGATGGTTTGATTTTTACTTACGAAGGCAAAGAGCCGCTGCGCCTCAAGTATGCAAACTTCAAGATGCAAGAAGCACCAGCAACGGTGTGGAAAGACAGCTTCACGGCATACACGACATGTGATGAAGCCGATGATTGGTTCAGCGATGTGTTGGGCGTGCGTGTTGAATTACTGTTTTCGGGCGAAAAATCGAATCGTGTTCGTGAAAAACTTGGTCATAACGTGAGCTTTGCCGATGGCTACCCAATGTTAATCATCAGCCAAGCCTCTCTTGATGAGCTGAATCGTCGTAGTCCTGAAACGCATTCCATGGATCAGTTCCGCACTAACTTTGTTGTTTCAAATACAGAAGCCTTTGCCGAAGACGGTTGGAAGCGTATCCGAATTGGTGAGGTTGAATTCGAAGCGGTGAAGCCTTGTGAGCGCTGTATTTTAACGACAGTCGATGTTGAGAGTGGCGAATTTAGAACGACAAAAGAGCCGCTCAATACCTTTTCTAAATTCAGAGCTAATGAACGCGGTGGTGTTTTCTTTGGCCAGAACCTTGTAGCGAAAAATGAAGGCCTGGTGAAAGCGGGTGACGTGGTGGAAGTACTCGAAACCAAAGAGAAAGAGCACTATGAAGACACATGGGTAGAGTCGTTGCACTTAACTTGCGTCGAGCGTGAAGAGATCGCTCGAGACTTTACAACTTTCTGGCTAGAGCCAGCGAAAGAGAACCATTCATTACCAAGCTATCAGCCGGGGCAGCACCTACCGATTGAAATGGTGATTGATGGCGAAAAAGTGTCTCGCCGTTACACGTTATCTTCGAGCCCATCTCGCGCGGGTCGTTTAGCGATTTCAGTGAAGCGCGTCAATGATGGCCAGATCTCTAATTGGTTGAACGACCATTTCCAAGTTGGCGATACCTTAGTGGCGCAAAACCCGGATGGTGCTTTCTACTTAGAAGAGAACCCAACGCACCCTTTATTATTGCTTTCTGCGGGTAGCGGTATCACGCCTATGCTGTCGATGCTTCGTTATTTAGCAGACCATGGTCAGATTAATGATGTGGTTTTCTATCATCAATGCAGCAGCGAAGAAGATATCCCTTATCAAGCAGAGATTGACCAGATCGCCAAAGAGCATGAAGGTTTACGTGTGATCTATTCATTGAGCCAACCAACGAAAGAGTGGGATGGTTTGTCTGGTCGTTTAAGCGTGTCTCATGTCGCTAAAATTGATGAGTTACACAAGCGCCAAGCGTTCGTGTGTGGCCCTGATGGCTTTATGGATAATGCCAAGAAACTGCTGATTCAAATGGGGCTTAACCCTCAGCATTATCATCAAGAAGCATTTGGTGTCGCTCAGGCTACTGAAGAAGCCGTGAAGCAATTACAACTGAGTGTTAACGGCTATCTTTTCGAAGGTAATAACCAGTCAACCTTACTAGAGCAAGCCGAGTCGGCCGGTGTGCCTATTGCATCAAGCTGCCGTGCAGGTTTCTGTGGTGCTTGTAAAGTGACCCTTGAGTCAGGACAAGTTCATCAACCGGATGTACCAGCGCTGCAAGAACATGAACGGAACATGGGACAGATACTGGCGTGTTGCAGTGTGCCTCAAACCGATATCGAAGTTGTTGATTAACTAGTTAAGTTATTCCGCACATAGAATAGAAAAGACCGGAAGTTTACTGAACTTACGGCCTTTTTGATTCTGAGATTAATTTAGACTATTAATCGTAGATCGTCGGGATGGGTTGGCGCTTGTGTTGTGTCGCTTTGTAGATGCTTACTAAGCGGTCTGACACATCTTGAGGGACTTCTTTTCCTTCAAGGAAATCATCGATCTGATCGTAAGAAAGGTTCAATGCTGCTTCGTCGGCTTTCTGTGGATCAAGCTCTTCTAGGTCGGCAGTAGGAACTTTCTTAACCAATAGCTCTGGCGCACCTAGCGTTGCTGCAAGTTCACGAACTTGACGCTTGTTCAGGCCAAACAAAGGCGCTAGATCACAGGCACCGTCACCGTGTTTGGTGTAGAAGCCAGTGATGTTTTCTGCTGAGTGATCAGTACCAATCACAAGACCACCTACATAACCTGCGATTTCGTACTGCGCGATCATACGAGCTCGAGCTTTTACGTTACCTTTTACAAAGTCGATCTTCGCAGAGTCTGTTGGTAGTAGACCCGTTCCTTCAAGTGCAACGTGAGAAGCCGCGTGAAGTCCATCAACACCTGCTTTAATGTTCACAGAAACTGATTGAGAAGGCTGGATAAAAGAGAGAGCAAGTTGTGCTTCATCTTCATCTTTTTGCTCACCGTAAGGTAGGCGAACTGCGATGAATTGGTAGTCGTTGCTGCCAGAGTTTTCATTCAAGCTGTCAACAGCCAGTTGTGCTAGACGACCACAGGTAGTCGAGTCTACGCCACCACTGATACCAAGGATCAGGGACTTGCAGCCTGACTGCTGAAGTTTCGTTTTGATAAAGTCCACACGACGAGTCACTTCGAAGTGAGGGTCAATTGAAGGTAGTACGCGCATTTCGTCACGAATTAACTGTTCCATTCGTATTCCTTTCCTGCAAGCAAATTAAAAATCTAGTGTTATCATACCTAAATCATTCGATTTAAAAACCTCTTTGCACAAGCTTAGAAAGAGAAGGCAGCAATTAATAATGGAAAAAATAGCCATTTTCGGTAGTGCGTTTAATCCGCCGAGCTTAGGGCATAAAAGTGTGATTGATTCACTGGCTCATTTCGACAAGATTCTTCTGGTACCAAGTATTGCCCATGCTTGGGGAAAAGAGATGCTAGACTTTGATACGAGATGTCAGTTAGTTAACGCATTTATTAGTGATCTTTCATTGGATCAAGTTGAACTATCATTGATCGAAAAGAGTTTGTTTACGCCCGGTGAAAGTGTGACAACTTATGCTGTACTCAGTGAATTACAAAAGTTACATGGTGACGCTGAACTCACGTTTGTTATCGGACCGGACAACTTCTTCAAGTTCTCATCTTTCTATAAATCAGGTGAGATTACCGAGCGATGGTCTGTAATGGCTTGCCCAGAGAAGGTGAAGATCCGTAGCACAGACATTCGTAATGCGTTGATAAGTGGAAGCGATGTATCAAAACTGAGCACAAAGTCAGTTACAAAGATGTTGCAAGATAGTGGACTGTATACAATAATGTAGATTCACTAATTCAAGAGGTCTGATGACTATGCTAAAGCGCGCGATACCAGCGACGATGATCATTGCAGCATGCAGTTTACCTGCACAGGCTGAATGTGACTTTTTTAGCTTAGATTCAATCATGCTGACTTCTGATGATGAGAATAGCTGTCTAGATCTTTCTACGAGCATTGAGTCTTTTGGTGAGCGCATGCTGGAAATCACTGGTATGAGTGAAGACGAAGCCGAGAGCACACCAGACTATTGGTCTGACTGGGTACTTCAAACCAAAGATGCACCACTGTTAACTCAAAGCCTTGAGTCAAATTATGTTGGCTTAGGGATGTGGTTTCCTGAAGACTTAGAAGATGCGCAATATGATATGTCTACTGAAGAGTGGCTTTTGAATCACGGTTTGCAATTAAGCATTGGCTTCGGAGAGAAAGTAGAAGGGCAACCTCGTATGCGCTTTGATTATCGTTGGCATGATTCAAGAGATGCCGATTTGATGATGCAGGTCGAGTTACCGTTTTAGAAGGACGCTATTGTTCTTCAAGATTGCTAACTTAGCTTCTATTTTACCTGAATTAGTACTAAGAATTAAAAAAGCCGCAGAAACTCAGTTTTTGCGGCTTTTTAGTATCTAGGTTCTCGCTTTTCTTAGCGACGATCGCTCTGATTAGTGACTATAGGTCATCACCAAACACCAGCATACACAACTGTTCAAACTCTTCTTCTTTACCTGAGAATAAGTCGTCGATTACGGCAGAGCGCTTTTGACCTGATTGCATGCGCTTCTTAGCTTCGCGCATTACCATGACTAAGGTGTGCTCTTGTGGCAGGTTAGAGTCATCAATGTTCCACTGATTGAATCGTTGAGACAACGCACTTTCACAAAGCAGTGGCTTGAATGCCAACACTTCTTGCTTGAGTACAGAGAGCATATCTTTACACGCTTGCTCGGTATTGTTCGCACCTGAAGCTCGGCCGTGAGTCAGCTCTAGTTTCTCTAGCAACGCCAAAGAGAGGTTAGTTTGCGTGATGTAACCAGCTTGGCGCGGGAAGGCATCTGTCAGTCGCACTGAGAAATCGACACGGCTAACTTGAGTGTTTGGGAAGTAAGTCAACGAAGTTAAGCAGTCAAAGGGAATCCAAATGCTTTGGCCAGGTTCAACAGCGTACTCTTGCTTACCCAGTTTGATCAAAACCAAGCCACTTTGAACCGATACAAGGCTATGTTTTAGTACTTTCTTGCGTGGTGTGATCACCAAGTGTGAAAAGTAAGCCGATGTATATTCAATAGCGAAGTTCATAGATAGTACCTTAATTTTGGGGCGTCAAGATTACCGTTAATCTTAAAGAATGCCAACAATAACAGGGGATTTTCACTGTTTCTGGTCTGACCTTGTCAAAAGTATGGGCTCTGTAGCTGCGAGAAGTCAAAACAACGCGTAGAATGAGCCAGCTTTTTATTATATGAATGAAAAAATGACCTCTCCAACCGATCCATATGTTGATATTCGCCCTTACGGCGATGATGAAATTCCAGCGGCACTAAACCGTCTTATTAATGATGAAGAGTTCATCAGTGCGATTCTGAACTACCGTTTTTCAAATCACGCAGCTTGGTTCCAAGCATTAATGAGCCCAATTCTACGTGTTTACTTAAAAATGAAGTGGAGCAAGCTGACTAGCGTTGAATCCATTCAGATTGAAGTGAAAAAGTACTTACGTGACACGCTAGCGAACACCACAAACGGTGTGACGTACACAGGCTTAGAGTCATTGGATGTGAATCAAGCATACTTGTTTGTATCAAACCATCGTGACATTGCTATGGATCCAGCGTTGGTGAACTACGCATTGCATCAACAGAATCACCAAACTTGTCGCATTGCGATCGGTGATAACCTTTTGAAGAAGCCGTGTGCGACAGAGTTGATGCGCTTGAATAAGAGCTTTATCGTTAAGCGCTCGCTTAAAGGGCCGCGTGAAATGATGAAAGCGTTAGGCCAGCTCTCTTCTTACATTAAGCACTCTTTAGATACTGGTAACTCTATCTGGATCGCTCAGAAAGAAGGCCGTGCAAAAGACGGTAATGACTTCACTGATCCTGCAATCCTTAAAATGTTTCATGTTGAAGGACGTAAGCAGAAGCTGGCGTTCCCTGAATACGTGAAGTCACTGAAGATTGTCCCTGTCTCTATCTCATATGAGAATGATCCTTGTGATACGGCTAAAGCGATCGAGCTGTTTGAAAAAGATGTAAACGGCAGTTACGAAAAAGGCGAATTTGAAGATATCGAGAGCATTATCCAAGGTATCGTGGGTAATAAAGGGCGCATCCACGTTGGATTTGGTCAGGTTATCGATCAAGACTTTGAGACTCCAGAAGCATTGGCTGAAGAGATTGACCGTCAGATCCATGATAACTACAAGCTGTTCCCAGTAAACCTGCTGGCGGCAGAGAAAGAAGATGACTCGATCACAGCTACGGTTAAGAAAGAGTTCGAAGACAAGCTAGCAACGTTGCCAAAAGGTGCGCGTCAGTACTTGATCGACAGCTACGCGAACCCAGTGAAGAACATTGGTTAACGAAGATTTCGCTTAATTGATTGAATTGAAAAAGGAGCCTTGAGCTCCTTTTTTGTTTTTTACTTATACTTTTTGATGGTAAGAGGCTAAGCCATAGGCAAGGCTAGCGCGCCACTGCACCGCCAAGTTCTAAATTTGTTGGCCAAGTCGTGACGGTGTTGCCACCTAAATAGATATTGCCTTTCACCGTCATCGTTTCTGGGAATGCAGTAATTGCTGAGCCGCCGATATACAGGTCACCATCAATCACAATGCCATTCGGCAGTTCGGTTAAAGGGGTGCGAATCACACTGAGGTCGCCTCTCACTCGCAGGCCGTTGGGCAGCCTTTGCAATGGAGTGTCAGTGAAATTAATGAACCCGCCGACTCTTACACCTTTAGGCCAGCTGGTGATTTTGCTCCCCATGAAGTCGGCGTAGCCTTTGATTTTTACACCACTTGCTACTCTGGTTAGCTGACTATTAGAAGCCTTGAGGCTGCCGTTAACATCAAGCCCTTTAGGTAAACGTGTGATCGGGGTGTTTTCGATATTAAGATTACCATCGACCACTAAACCGGTTGGAAGCGCTGTGTAAGGCTTATTTCGGAGATATAAGTTTCCGTAATTGTCCAGATGGTTCAATATTTGATAGTGATCGATTGGTTCTGCACTGACATTTGTTATGGTTAAAGAACCAATAATAAGTGCAATTATTCTGAGCATAACAGGCTTCTTATTACGATAGACGTTAACACTATAATGGAAAAATTATTCTCGCACAGTGTTTTACCCATTTGGCGGTAGATAAAATAGAAATCGTTTGGCCAATCAGAAATTCAGCGACAATGGCAGGTAAATGGATGACTAGAGTAAATATACAAATAATTAAGAGCGTCTTGGTAGCAAGTGCAATGTTTTGCTCAATGCCTGCCAATGCGAATAAAGTAATTTCAACGCCGGGGAAGGCTGCGGTGGTCGTTACTCAAAGCGGTCAACAGCAACGAGTTTGTTATTACGATGACAAGGCATACAGTATTGGAGCGGTACTCGAAGTCTCTGGTGTTGTGATTCAGTGTGCTGCGGAAAACGATTTTGAAACGAATGGGGCACTTGCTTGGATACAAATAAAAAAAGACGAGTAATTTTACTCGTCTTTATATAAGAGCATAAATGCTTATATTAACGCGCTAGAGAGCGAGTCTTAAGTTCGAAAATAATCTTTTCTGCGCTTACTTCGAACTTGAAGCGTGCATGCAATTCAGTACTTTCTTCGGTCATTTCTGACGCTTCATACTCAACATTGCTAGATACTTGCTTTGCTAGCTCTACGTACTTTGCAAATTCAGTTTCAATTAGGGCTTTTGAGTTACCGTAAACCGTTACCTCAGCAACATCGTCGCCTTCTTTGATGATGAACCCGATTTCGCCCGCGCAGCCGCAAGCTTCACATACGTCGTTGTTACCAATATCTTGGCTCATAAATAATCCTCTTACAAAATCTGAGGTTATTCTAACGAGCAATTTGAACTGTATCTACAAAAATTAAAATCTTTGAACTAATTTGTACTGGTATGCTATGTTGTTTGTTGTGGGATTAAATGAATATGTACATTCGCGCCGACAAATATGTATGTGATCTATCTCATGTTTTGTTGAAAAGCAGTGTCATTAATTTGTTAGAATATCATTCAGTTAGTTGCGTCGTGACTAATTTTATAAGACTATCTATTGCTTGATAGGTATTTATACAATGAATTTATTGTTGGGTATTTGATATTCTAAGTAGTTATTTTAGATTAACCACTTAGAGCGGTAAGGTTACTTTCGAAGAATAATTAGACAAAGTGCCCAAAGAGGCAGCACTGTAAAGTTGTTTATGCGAAGTACTGGCGGGTATTTTAATGGAAATACTTGCGAAAAAATGCCTTGCTCACATAATGCTGATAACAATTTTCATTCTGACTTCATTTGATTGAGTTAGATGGATTTACAAAGAGAAGAGCCTGAATATGCCAAAGCGTAGTAAAGAAGATACAGAAATCACAATCCAGAAGATCATGGATGCCGTTGTAGACCAGTTACTAAGGTTGGGTTACGACAAGATGTCATACACGACGTTGAGTCAGCAAACGGGCGTTTCTCGTACAGGTATAAGCCACCACTTTCCAAAGAAAACAGATTTCACAGCTGCTCTAGACGGTCGAATCTTTAAGATGTTCATGGAGCACATTGATTTCGAAAATGGTCTTGATGCATTTTCAGCTAGCTGGGTTAAAGCGCTTGAAGACGCGGAGTTCCTAGCAATCTTACGTTTACTTTTCCATCATATCGTTACTGCTGAAAGCGCGCACGAATTTGCGGCGAACGGTATTGATCGTCTTTACAAGCTGACCGAGACTCAGTTTGGCGATACAAGCGGTAAAGAACTTGAGTGGTTGATTGGTAAATCATTGATTCGTATGAGCCAATAATCAACGCATTCTGAAAGAAGCTCCTACGGGAGCTTTTTTTGTGCCTATCGTTTGTACTCTTGTTCTTTTTCCATCGTACTCACCGCGCTTTCTTTATCTGATTTCTTTGTATCCAAGGTCGTTATTTCTTTTCTTTTTAACCGTTTACATTCATGCCCTTCCTTCGCCCTTACTGTGAAAAGCTAAGCAACCCTAATTGATAATGTTCACTTATAGAGCCTCAAACGCTCTTAGTGAGGCGTTTTGGAGTTCATTGCTATGGTTGCTAATAAAATTGAGTTTAAGGCGAGAGAGAGGCTATGAGCCAATAAAAAGCCTCGATAAAATCGAAGCTTATAGTGACTTAATTGTTATTAGGAGAGGGTGCTCAAAATGAGCAGGATCTGAATCGAGTTTATTGTGCGGGGTGTACCTGAGGAAAGCTCATCGTAGGGTGCTTTTCTACGATGCTTTTATATCCATAAACATCTTCAATCATTGACGGCTTGAGTGCTTCCCAAGGGCTGCCATCGCACACTAGGTTGCCATCTTTCAGAACCACCAATCGGTCTGAGTACTGAGCCGCTAAGTTGAGGTCGTGCAATACCACGATAACGGCAGCATTATGATTGTCTGCAAGTTCTCTCGCGATCTTTAGCGTGTTGTGCTGGTGGGCAAGATCTAATGCAGAGGTGGGTTCATCAAGCATTAAGATGCATTGATCGCCAGAGTGGTGGAGTTGGGTGAGTACTCGAGCCAAGTGAACTCTCTGCTTTTCACCGCCAGACAGAGAAGGGTATAGCCTCTCTCCTAAGTGAGATACATCGGCGATGTCCATTTTTTGGTTCGCGATGTTGGTCAGTGTTTTGTTTGACTCTTGCAGTGGAATGCCACCAAGCTCGACAACTTCGCGTGCCAAAAATGGGAAGGTCAACGTACTGTGTTGAGGAAGCATAGCCAGATGTTTCGCCAACTTGTGTGAAGGCCATTTGTCTTTAGCATGCCCAAAATATTGAATGTCGCCGATACTTGATATCTCTTGGCATAAGGCTTTGAGCAGTGTGCTTTTGCCTGCGCCGTTTGGCCCAAGTAGTGTGGTTACCTTTCCTGCTTCAATCTCAATAGAAACGCCATCTAAAATCACTTTGCTGCCGAACTTCACTTCGATGTCGGTTGCTTTTAACGCTGCAGGAAACATTAAAGGATTCTCCCTTTCTGTTGGAATAGTAGGTACAAGAAGAAGGGCGCGCCAATAATCGCAGTGACAATACCTACCGGTAATTCGGCTGGTGCAAGAGCAACGCGTGAGAACATGTCTGCCGCTGTTAACAGTAGTGCACCTAGCACCGCTGACAATGGCAATAGAACTCGGTGATCAGGACCCGCTAACATGCGGCCTAAATGAGGGATCACCAGCCCGATAAAGCCAATCATGCCGGACAGGCTAACGGTGATCCCAACGCCTGCAGCCGTCAGTAGAATCAGCTGTCGTTTCAGTTTTTGAACTGGAATGCCTAGGTGTTGCGCTTCTGATTCACCTAAGAGTAAGGCATTCAAAGACATTGCTTGGCGGTAGAAAACGACGAATAGCCCAACGAGGGTGACAGCAGCAAGTATAATCCCTGACCATTTAGCGCCTGCTAATGACCCCATCGACCATAGCGACAGGTCACGCAACATTTGATCATCTGCGATGAAGTTTAAGAAGCCAATCCCTGCACCTGAAAGTGCGCTGATCGCCACACCTGCCAATAGCATGATAGTCACTGAGGTGCCGAATTTGCCAGTACCAAGTTTGTAAACCAGCAATGTGGTTAGAGCGCCACCCAAAAAGGCAAATACAGGCACTGCGGCAAAGTTCATGAATGCCGGGTATTGAAGTGAAAGCTCAGAAAACAAAACAATCGCCAATGCTGCACCTAATGCTGCGCCCGCAGACACACCGATGATGCCAGGTTCTGCAAGTGGGTTTCTAAACAAACCCTGCATTACTGCGCCACACAAGGCGAGGATTGCACCAATCAGCATGCACAAGATGGTTCTAGGTAAGCGAATTTCTTGAATCACCAAGTTGATGTGAGGTGCTAAGTCATTGTTTGGTTGAATTAAGCTTGTGGCGCTGTCCGCTAAGCTAATGTTCATTGGCCCAACAGTAATCGAGTACAGTGCGACAAAAGCTAGGGTTGCACCTAGGCCGAACATCGATGTTTTCAGTGGGACGGATCGTAACAACATAAAGGGCCTCAATATCTATCTCTAACTTTAACCCCCTTTACTAACAACGTGAGTCTGTGGTGAGGGGGAGTGGATTAGCGATAGCAGAAATAGGGTGGTCGAGTTATAGCGGGTAGATAAGTGCGTTTAAACGCTTGGCTTCAGAGAGACTTTCTAGGCCAAGCCCACCAACCAAAGCACTGCCATTCACGGTGATGATTTGCTTGTTCATACCTGCAGGGGTTGCCGCTAACATGGGTAATGATTTAAGAATCGCATCAGCGCCGCCCATTTTTTGGTAACTGCGGCCACTCACTAAAATGACATCAGGTTGCATTTCGACAAGCGATTCCATTGATAATGGTTTGTAAGATGTAAGGCTTTGAGCGGCTGGGTTGATACCGCCAGCCAACTCAATGATCGCATTTGGTGATGTTTCACCGCCAGCAACGTTCGCAGGGCGACCTTCGTGCAGCAATAGGAACAGTACTTTCTTTGCTTCATTCTTCGGTACTTGATTTGCTTTTAGTGCAGCAATCTTTTGATTCACATCGGCTTTGACTTGTTGTGAGTGATCTTCGGTGTGTGTGATCTTTGCGATTTGGTCGATACGTTTTAGTAGCCCTTCAACGTTAGCCTCGGTGTTCACGATTTCGACATCGACGCCCGCAGATTTAAGTTGTGAGATCGCGTTGTCTGGTCCCATTTCATCAGAACCAATCAATGTGGTGGGTTCGAGAGCAAGCAAGCCTTCAGCTGAGAGGTTTCTATGGTAGCCAATCTTTGGTAGGTCTTCAGACTGAGGGAAACGGCTGGTTACATCAATACCCACCAATTGTTCTTCTGCACCAAGCGCCAAAACTAATTCGGTAACGGCACTGCCAGCACTGATGATGCGAGGTTGTTCGACGTCGTTTGCCATCGCAGTTGGCGCAGTCAATACCAGGCTCATAGCGGCCACTGAAAGGAGGTGAGTCTTGGTCTTTAATTTATTGAGCACGTTTAAGTTATTCATAATAAGTTCTTTATATCTTTTTGTATCGCGAAGAAACTCAGTGAGCAGTCCGTTCGCATGTGAGTTCTAATCAATGGAGATATTCAGATCCGACTACTTGGTCTTAGTTACTAAGAGCCAAATCTTCTGAATATCGCGTGTCGCTCTAGCCATCGTCAGTGAGTAATTGAGTTGCAGGAATTCCATTCTCTTGAAGGAAAGACAGCAGTTTCACTAGGTTCTCCACGTTGGCGGCTTTATCCGCGCCAATGATGATCGGCTTTTTATCCGTTGAACCTGTCTCTTCGAGCAAGGCGATCTTGAAATTTTCCCAGTCAATGTATTCTTTTCCGTTGATAGCCCAGTAAGGTTCATGGTCTAAGATATTGACGCTAATCGAATTTTTGTGGACCTCTGAAACGTTTTTTACGTCCGAACTTGGTAGGTCAACTTCGAGTGATTCCAGCTTTACCGAAGCTGTAAGCAGTAGAAAAACCATCACAATAAAAATGATGTCGAGCAGAGGCGTTAAGTCTGGAGTTAGGCTCTGCGTATGGGATGAGTTTGGCGTTTTAATCATGCTTGGCTCACATTACCTACAGAGGCTTGGCTTGCAGACGCATGATTTACATCGCCAGACTGGTTTGTTTGAATAGACATGCCTTCTAGCCATACATTTACGTAATTCAGAGTGTGTTCTAGTTGAGCAAGCACTCGGTCAGCCCAAAGGCCCAATAGTTGTGCACCTGAAATAGCAGGCAGTGCGATCATTAAGCCTGCAGCGGTCGTTCTCATTGCTAATCCAAGGCCGTCTGCTAGATCATTTGGTGTGATGCTGCCTGTAGTCGCGGCAACACCTTTGAACATTTCAATAAGGCCAAGTACCGTGCCCAGCAGCCCAATCAGTGGGCTAATCACGCCGATTAAGCCAAGCAGTCTTAGGCCTGCGTGTAATTGGTGGCGTTTTTCTTGTAGCCAGATCCCCGCAGCATCTTCACGTAACCCTTTTGAGAAAGAGTGGTGAGCAAGCAACATTGACACGCCCTTGTACAACAGCGGTCGCTTACCTGAAATCGACTGAGCAAGCGCTTCAATTTCTTGGCTGTTGGTTGGTGATATTTGGTTGAGCTCGCGGCGAATAGCACGCTTGCCAACACCAATACTGAGCATGACTTGGAAGATTCGCTCAGCGATGATCATTGCCGTGAGTGCTGAACAGATAAGTAGAGGCCAAGTCATTAAGCCAAGTTGATCTTGTAAGTAACTGATTTGTTGCATGATTAATCCAACCTAAAACGAACAGGTATTTGTACACGGTGAGCGATTGCTCGGCCGTTGACAGTGTGAGGTGAGAACTTCCATTGTTTAATGGCTTCTAATGCGGCGTTATCGAGCATCAGTGCGCCTGATGAATTTACTAATGCTTGTTTAACTTGTTTACCTTCAGCGTCTAGCCAGATCTCGTAAGTAGCTACACCCTCAATACCACGACGTCGTGCTTGTCGAGGGTAATTCGGTGGGGTAGGACGAGCAGAGAATGAAGGTTTTGTGACTAAGACTGGCTCTTGGTTTGATACGCCTTGGTTTACTTCCTGAGGCTGGTTGGCAGATTCGTCCATATTCTTATCGACTTTCTTGTCGGCTAACTTTTCAGGTTGTGGTGTTGATTCTGTTTTTGGTTTAGGGCGTTCTTTCTTCACGACCTTTTTCTCAGTCACATGTTTCTTTTGAACCGGTTTCTTCTCGACTTTCTTTTCAACGACCTTTTTTTCTACTTTCTTTGGCTGTGGCTTGTTGGTGATCGCCTTTTTCTTAGGTGTTGGTTTAGCTTGCTTGGGTTCAGCGGCTTTTGGCTCCGTTGGTTTAGGCTCAGCCTTTGAAACAGGTTCTTTGATTGGTTCTGGTTCAACGGGCTCAGTGACAGTTTTTTGTTGAGCTTGAGAAGGCATGCTCTTTGGAGTGAAGTTGATCGATACCGTGTTCGATTGGCTACCTGCAGGCATCGCAAATACTTTGGATTCTTGAGCGACAAATAATAGCGCCGCATGAATCACTAACGATGCACCGCCTGCAATAACATATCTAGGAACGTTCACAATCAATCCTTTACCAAATCAAAATTCTGTATCGGATTATTGCTTAGAATCTAAATAAGATCAATTATCAATTGCATTATCATTTGCGTGTATTTATGATTCTCTCAGTTTTTAGCGAATAGTCTTCCAGGCTTTGCTATGTAAGTGTTTAGAGAGATTATATGAGTCTTGATATTTATAAATTTGACGAATCAATCTTGGGTGTTTCTAGCCCTGATCCGCTTCGTTTTGCGTTTGCAAAAAAGCATTCTGCCCACGCCGGAGGAAGTTCAATTCCGGTCGACCCCAGTAAGAAGTTAGAACTCTTTGATGAATTGATGCTGAGTGAAGGGAAAAAACAGGATAAGCGTTGCTTGTATATCCACATTCCTTTCTGTCGGGTGCGCTGTACGTTCTGTAATTTCTTCCAAAATGCCGCAAGCCGTAAATTAGTAGATGAGTATTTCGATGCACTGATGGTCGAGCTAAAGCAGAAAGCCAAAACGCCTTGGGCTCAGTCTGGACTATTTCACGCCGTTTATATTGGTGGCGGAACGCCCACCGATTTATCTCCTCAACAAGTTGAGCAGCTGGGTAAAGCGATTCGTCAATATTTCCCACTAGCAAACGATGTGGAAATGACATTGGAAGGACGCATCAATCGATTTGGCGACGAGATGTTTGATCGTGCGCTTGAAGGTGGCTTCAATCGTTTCTCATTCGGTATTCAAAGTTTCAATACTCAAGTTCGACGTAGTGCTAAGCGCCTAGATGACCGAGAGGTGGTACTGGAACGTATCAGTTCACTGAGTCGTACCGAGCAAGCGCCAATCGTTCTTGATCTGTTATACGGATTACCACATCAATCTATGGAAGTGTTCCAACAAGATTTAGAAGACTACATGTCTACTGGCGCACATGGCATTGACCTCTACCAACTGATTGTTGCGGGCAATGCACCTATGCTTAATCTTGTTGAAAAAGGAAAAATCCCACCACCTGCAAATACGCCAGATAAGGCGAGCATGTATTTGGCAGGTGTGGAGTTCATGGCAAAGCACAAGGTCAAGCAACTGAGCGTAAACCACTGGACTCGTGATAACCGAGAACGCAGCATTTACAACAGCTTAGCGAAAACTTATGCCGAAGTGCTTCCGGTTGGTTGTGGTGCTGGTGGCAACATTGGCGGCCATGGTGTGATGCAACATCGAACTTTAGATAGCTACATGGAGTCTATTAAGCTAGGCCAATTACCTATTGCCATGATGACTAAGCAGAGCGCTTTGGAACCGATGTTCTCAACGTTAAAGGCAGGTTTCGATTCTGGTGTTGTTAGACGAAGTACGCTACCAAGCTTTATGGGACAAGAGACATTCGACTATTTAAAACCGCTGTTCGAACACTGGGAACAGAATGGTTTAGTTGAGCTATCTGAAGACTACCTGACTCTCACAATCGCTGGCAGCTTCTGGGCAGTAAGCCTAGCTCAGAGTGTTATTCAAGTGCTTAACGCTGAGTATCAAGCGATGCACCCAGCGCCGAAAGCATCAGTTTCGGGTGTTCACCCGCATGCAAGCTTGAAGCACGCTTAATATCGAATTTTCATTTTATAACTTACGTAATTACTTGTTTATACGGAAATATATCCAATGACAGATACAACATTAGAAGTAACCGAAACTCTAGAGCAACGTGTCGCGCACATCCTAGAGGAAGAACCAAAACTGCTGCCAACTGCAATTGCAGAGAAGCTTGGCGTTTCAGAGGTTGAGGTAGTCGCTGCTTTTCCAAACGACATGGCAGTGATGCTAGATGGCAGCCGTGCTCAAGAAATCTTGGAAGGCTTAGTGGGTTGGGGACCAGTGACCACGATCGTACACTCATTTGGCTCAATCTTCGAAGTAAAAGCGCCGTTCCCGAAAGGCAAAGTAGCGCGTGGTTACTACAACCTTATGGGCAAAGAGGGCGAGCTTCACGGTCACCTTAAGTTAGACAATATCAAACATATCGGTTTGGTGAGCAAAGCGTTCATGGGTCGTGAAAGCCATTACTTTGGTTTCTTCAGTGAAACGGGTGAGAATATTTTCAAGATTTACCTAGGCCGCAATGAAAAGCGTGAGCTTATTGCTGACCAAGTAGAACGCTTCAAAGCACTAAAAGAACAAGCTTAAGAAAAATCAGCAGCAGTTAATAACACATTCATGCTCGAGGACCACATAGATTAATGGTCATTGTAAATCGCCACTAGGGTCGCTCAACCTCGGGCAAACATAATAAATCTGAGAAAGCGAAGTAAGGAATTACCCATGGAACAGCAAGTAAAACAAGAACGTCTACAAGGTCGCCTAGGTCCAGAAATTAAAGAGTTTCGCCAAGAGCGCCGTACCCTCCAACTGGCAACGGTTGATGAAGAGGGCCGCCCGAACGTGAGTTACGCACCCTTCGTTCAAAACCAAGAAGGTTACTTTGTTCTAATTTCTGATATTGCTCGTCACGCTCGTAACTTGAAAGAGAACCCACAAGTTTCTTTGATGATGATTGAAGATGAAGAGAGCTCAAAG
Source organism: Vibrio sp. 070316B (assembly GCF_013114115.1). NCBI lineage: Bacteria > Pseudomonadati > Pseudomonadota > Gammaproteobacteria > Vibrionales > Vibrionaceae > Vibrio > Vibrio sp. 070316B. The sequence goes on from NZ_VTYC01000004.1 coordinate 142,642, forward strand.
CAGCTTTACGCTCGTAAGCGTTTAACGTTTGATGCACAAGCAAGTGTTGTCGAGCGTGAAACCGAGCTTTGGACTCAAGTGATTGGCCAGATGCAAGAGCGTTTCGGCGAGATCATTGATGGTTTGAGCCAGCTTCAAGATTTCTCTCTGTTCAATCTTAAAGCAGAGAACGGCTTGTTCGTTAAAGGCTTTGGTCAGGCATACCAAGTATCGGGTGACGATCTAGTAGATTTCGTTCACTTGCAAGAAGGCCACAAAAAAGTATCTAACGAGTAACCTCATGTAACTGGTTATTTAAGAAGCCCTCCAATGTGAGGGCTTTTTTACGTCTAAAAATCGTTGTAAACACACTACCGTTGATGTGAGAAAAAGCAGACTAAATCAAAGAGTTTGGTATATTGGCGTCTGATTAATATTTATGTGTAAGGATCGCTACGTGAAACCAGTAAGTCGAGATTGGGACGAGTTTTGTTACCCGTTTATTTATGAAGACAGTCCTATCTGTGATTTTGAGATTCTATCGGATGAGCTTTGCTGCCGAGTTGGATTGGTTCTTTCATTGGAATTAGAACCACAAGTTCGCGAGATCCTGCAACGCCTACAGCCGAACATCTATCATTTAAATGGATCAGTGCGTGGGAAATTAGCGATTACTGAATCCGAACTGGTCGAGCTTAAGCAAGATTACCACCATATCCGTGAGCAGCTAGAAGGTGGCTTCAAAGGGTTTGTATTACCTGGTGGAAATCGAGTATCGAGCGAGCTTCATTTGTGTCGTTGCCAGGCTAAGAAAGTGGTGCGAGCTTTGGTGAGCATTGAGCACCATGAAAGCAAAAAGTCACCGGATCCGATTCTTTTTAAATACGCTAACTTAGTCGCGAACACACTGTATGCATTGGCGTCTTTCACTAATCATGTCAATGAAGTAGAGGAAGTGGAATTCGTGAGTAAGAGCTATTCTATGCCCAAAAGCTCTACGCCGAAAAAGAGTGGCTAGCGATTAGCTCTATACTTATTGATATTTGAAGAAATAAGAGACTTAGAAGCTAAACCATTGAGCATGATGCTGGTTTAGCTTTGTGAAGAGCCCTAAGCAGCCGTAGAGGCGTCGTTTAAGACTTTTGCTCCGCGTAGCATTGCTTCGATTAACTCACCCGCATTGAACTTCTCAAGCGCTTCGTGAGCACCTACCTGATTCGCACGATCAACACAGATCTCACTCGATAGCGAGGTGTGCAAAATACAGTAAGCATGGCTCAATGCACTGTCGTTTTGTACTTCAAATGCAAGTTCGTACCCATCCAATCCCGGCATTTCAATGTCACTGACAAGAAGGTCAATCGCTTTACCCACGCTAGCTTGGCGTCGCATTAGGTCAATCGCATCCAAACCGTTATTACAGATGCTATAAGGAATGTTGATGCTGTCGAGAGCGTCAGATAGCTGCTTACGCGCAATCAAAGAGTCATCCACCAATAAGATGTTTAGTGCCTTGAGGCGCTCCCTTTCTACATCGGTCAGCATTGGAATATGCGCGTTCTCGTAATCTGGGTAGATCTTAGAGAGCAGTAGTTCGACATCGAGCATTTGCACGATACGATCTTCAAAACGAGTAATGCCCGTCACAAATACATTACGACCGACACTCGCAGGTGGTGATTCAATACTCTTCCAATCACATTCAATTATTTTATCGATTGAGCGAACTAAGAATGCTACGACCGTTCTTAAGCAGTCGGTCACGATGAGTACACAATCATTGTATTCAGCGGGAGTGATTGGGCGAAAGCCAATCGCTGCAGACATATCAATCACTGGAACCGTAAGGTCGCGAATGGTCACGGTGCCAATCACATGGTGGTGAGAGTAGGGAATTTGGGTCATCGGTTGAAAAGGCACGATTTCCCTGACTTTAAGCGTGCCAATCGCAAAACTTTGAGTGAGGGACAATTTGAACATCAACATTCCCTGTGACTGACTCGCTTTACTGATCGGTTTGGCCATAATTGGCTCCTATTTACTACACCCTTAATTTATAAAGAATAATTTAAAGGGAAATAGCAGTCGCGGCAAGTAACTCTACTGTTTTTAGGGGCTTTAAGGCGGTTGTTTTCGGTTATAGAGTGAAGAATGGTGTTTCTTGGGTTAAAATCACGCTAAATACTCGCTGTCGACGAATGCAAGTCGGCAAGCAGACAGCAACAAACTGAGAGTTATCATGGCAAGAACAGCAGCAGCGCTTCATATTTTGGTGAAGCACAAAGAACAAGCAGAAGACATCATCAAGCAGCTAAAAAAGGGCGCTAAATTTCAAACATTAGCGAAGAAGCACTCAACGTGCCCATCGGGCAAAAAGGGCGGCGATTTAGGCGAGTTCCAAAAAGGTCAAATGGTGCCTCAGTTTGATAAGGTTTGTTTTTCTGGCGAGACGCTGGTCCCACATCTTGTTAAAACGAAATTCGGCTGGCACGTGGTTAAGGTTCTTTATAGAACCTAGTGTAAGATATGTGTTAGATGGAATAGAAAGGAGCGTATATACGCTCCTTTTTTGTAACTTATCAGTGAATAATGGCTGAGTATTCATCCCAGACGTTATGCGATAATTGTTGCTACGCCCTCAACTATCCGCCGTGACTAATCGGCAGGAGGATGAGGGTTTTTAATGAGTAACTCATATAATAAACACCATTCTTGAGGAAATTTAAGCAGCTTTGCCTTTTAGCCTTTGCCTTATCTAGAAAGTTGTAAACGAGTTTGGTAGGAGAACAACATGGAGAGTTCAGCTATGTTAAGCAACCCAGCGACAGATGTTATTTTGCATGCCTTTGACTGGTGCTACGCTGACGTAATGAAGAACGCCCCACTGATCCAAGAGTTGGGTTATAAATCAGTTTTAGTTTCACCAGCGATGAAGTCGTTGCGCGGCCCTAAGGGCGCCGATAGAGCGTCTGGCACTCAATGGTGGCAACGTTATCAGCCACAAGATTATCGTGTGATTGATAATCAGTTGGGTGACACACAAGATTTTAAAGCGATGGTAGACACGTTAAAGCAACATGGGCTGCGTACCTATGTGGACGTGGTGTTCAACCACATGGCAAACGAGTCTGACATCCGCAGTGATCTGACCTATCCAAATGAACAAGATATGGCGTCTTACCAAAAAGACCCAGAATACTATGAATCTATCCGTTTGTTTGGTGATCTTTCTGAGTCGTTATTTAATGAAAATGACTTCGTAGAAGCGTTTGGAATCAAAAACTGGAAAGACACATGGGAAGTGCAGAATGGACGTATTACTGGCGGAGCCAGCGATCCGGGCTTACCAACCCTGTTAGACAACGACAATGTGGTTGAACAGCAGCGAGCTTACCTAAAAGCTATGAAAGCGATTGGTGTGAAAGGTTTCCGCATTGATGCTGCAAAGCACATGACACTGTCACACTTGCGCAAAGTGTGGACGGATGATATCTGCGAAGAAATGCACATCTTTGGTGAGATCATCACCGATGGTGGCGCGACAGAGGAAGAGTACCAACTGTTTCTTGAGCCCTACCTAAAGCACACTCGTTTAGGAGCTTACGATTTCCCACTGTTCAATACTATCTTCAAAGCCTTTGAAGAGCAGGGCAGTTTTAAATCTTTGATTAACCCGTACTGTTTTGGGCAAGCTTTGTCGAACATGAGAGCGATAACCTTTGCAGTAACCCATGACATTCCAAACAACGAGGTGTTTTTGGAGCATGTAATGGATGAAGTGGACGAGCGTTTGGCTCATGCCTTCATTCTTGGTCGAGATGGCGGTGTACCACTGGTTTACAGTGAATTAAGCACAAGTGGTATCCTGGATCAGAATGGTCAGCCTCGTTGGCTCAATGATTGGCAAGCGCCTTACATGAAAAGCATGATTCAATTCCACAATCATGTTCATGGTGAAGCGATGCGTGTGGTTGAAGCAAATGATGACTTAATGGTGTTTGTTCGTGGAGACAAAGGCATTGTTGTGATCAACAAGTCGAAGCGCAGCAAAACGGCTTCGCTGACTTGGACTGGGCCTGTAACGGATTTATTGTCCGGTGATGTGATTGAGTGTGTTGATAACACCGTTACGATCAAGGTTGAACCTAATCAATGCATGATGTTGATAACCAACTAATCTGAGCCTCATAAAGATCAATAGATCAGCCAGAAGATGAAAAGACCAAAAGAAAGGCCCGCATACTCGAGTGAGTAGCGGGCCTTTTTAATTTGAAGCTAAGAAACTAGTTCCTAGCAGTCAAAAGTAACTACACCGTAAACTTATTCAATAGCTCGTCTTGCTGGCGAACATTGTCGGTTTGTACTTGCATCGCGGTATTCGCTTCTTGAGCAGCAGTCGACACTTGTGTTGAAAGGTCTTTGATCTTAACTGTGTTGTTGTTGATCTCTTCCGCTACTAAGCTCTGCTCTTCTGCTGCTGAAGCAATTTGAATGTTCATATCAGAGATACGCTGAATCGCGTCACGGATACGGTCCAGTGAAGAGTTTGCTTGCTGAGCACGTTCAACGGCATCAGTGGCAGTATCTTTACTTTGATTCATCGCGTTAGATACTGAGCTAGCACCGGCTTGTAGCTGTTCAATCATGTTGCGGATTTCAGTTGTCGACTCTTGAGTACGCTGCGCTAGAGTTCGAACTTCATCGGCTACGACTGCGAAACCACGACCAGACTCACCCGCACGTGCTGCTTCAATTGCCGCGTTCAGTGCCAGTAGATTGGTTTGGTCAGCAATATCGTTGATAACTTTAAGAATTGTCTCGATGTTAGCTGTTGCTGATTCTAGAACTTGTACTTCAGCGACTGCTTGGTCGATACGCTCAGATAGGTTATCAATCGCTTGAGTAGTTTCACTTACTACAGAAGTACCGTCTAGTGTTGCGTCGTCGGCTTCACGAGCTGCTGCCGCTGCGCCTTGAGCATTGTTGGCTACTTCTGTTGCCGTTACTGCCATTTCGTTCATTGCGGTCGCTAGCTGTTCTAGCTCTTGCAGTTGCGTGTTCATCGCGCTTGCTGATTCTCCAGCACCTTTTACTGTGATTTCAGTACCACGTTTAATCTCCACACCAATCGCTTTCGATTGAATGATTTGATTTTGTAGGTTTTCAGTAAAGGTATTGAAGCCTTTCGCTAGGTCAGAGAACTCTTTATCTGTATTGGTATCTAGACGCTTAGTTAGGTCACCTTGGCCACTAGCCACGTCTTGAATCGCTTGGTTAAGAGCATCGAGTGGACGCATTAGCACACGAATCAGAACCGTGAGTGCAACGATACTAAGAATCACAGCGATCAAAGAATAGATCATTGAGCTGTTTTTCAAGTCTTCGACCGTTTGGTAAGCGATCTCTTCATCAAGGATGGCACCAATGTACCAATCTTCACTTGGGATATGAGTGAAGTTAACTAGGAACATCTTACCGTCGACTTCGATCTCTTGAGAGCCTTCGCGAATGGTTGCTTGTGGCATGTAGCTTGAAAGCTTTTCGCCGTTATTCTCAGCGTTTGGATGGGCAATCGTTGTGCCATCAGCAGTCACAAGGAATAGGTAACCGGCATCGAATAAGTTTACTTGGTTAACCAAGGTTGCCAGGTTTGTAAGCTCCAAATCGTAGAACATACCTGCTGTGAAGCGTCCGTTATCTTTAACTGGTGTACCAACCGAAATAATTACTTTTTTGCTTGATGCGTCCACATAAGGAGCGGTAACAACTAAACTGTTTTGGGATTTAGCATCAATATACCAAGGGCGAATTCGAGGGTCGTAATCCGGACCTGCTTCCCAACCGTCATCATTCTCGATAACGAAACCGTTTGCTTCATAACCAAAACCAACCGCTAGAAAGCTGTTTTTCAGTTTTGGTTTTTCTAGAATAGTTTTAACGTAGGTGCGGTCTTGAGGGTTTATCTCGATGACTTCAGTCGTCGATTGCGCCAATGCTTTTTTGGCGTTCATTTCTGATACTACGGTGTTTTTTACACCAGATACCATTTCTTCTAGGCTCGCATTAACGTTGTTTTGTACAGCACTTCTCACAGTGTAAAGTTGTTGTATTGAAAGCAATGATACTGTCACTAGCAGCAAGGCTGATGATGCAGCAACCACCTTATGGCTAAATTTCATTGAATTTTCCCCTTCTCACAGGCTTTGCGAAGACTAAAGTTAATTGTGTTTTTGTATTTATATGTATCGACAGGATGGAAATTTACTTGAATGTAAATTCACAAAATAGACTACAAAAATACAACAATCTAAACAATACAAAATTCACTAAATCACATATTTGTTACTTTTAGTAATTGCTTCAATGAGTTGAAGAATAAGCAAACTGGGTGTTTAAGATGAAATTAAAAATGTATTAATTTTGCACTTATGCGTTTGGTTTTCTATATACGGTAGGCATTTTAGATAAAAGATATGAACTTAAATGATATGCCATTTTTAAACATAAATGGGTTTGAATTTATAATTTGCCCATATTTTGGACAATAAAAAGCCCCACAAAAGTGAGGCTTTATAATTCGGGTTGCTTACTTTATTATATAAGTAGTATCTAATTTAGAATATTAAATGAGCAACGCCTGCAATAACTGGAAGTGTAATTAATGTACGCAGAATAAAGATAATAAACAGTTCTGCGATATTGACAGGAATCTTACTACCTAGAAGTAGAGCACCAACTTCAGACATGTAAATCAACTGAGTTACCGACATTGCTGCAATTACAAAGCGAGTCATTTCGTTATCGATAGACGCTGCAAGGATCGCTGGGATGAACATGTCTGCAAAACCAACCACGATGGTTTCTGATGCTGCAACCGCTTCAGGAACGCCTAATAGCTCAAGGAACGGAATGAAAGGTTGACCTAAGAATGAGAATACAGAAGTGTACTCTGCAATGACCAACGCCATTGTACCAAGACCCATAACCACAGGTAGTACACCAAATACCATGTCCACTGCGTTACGAACGCCTTCGCTAAATACAGACTTAACTGATTTAACTTGTGATGCTTTGTTTACTGCTAGCTCAAGGCCCCAAGAGAACGTTGAGTGACCTACAGGGATTGCATCTGCATCTTTCTCTGGCTTGCTGCCATCGATGAAAGTGTCTTTCTTCATGCTCAAAGGTGGTAGGCGAGGGATGATTACCGCCGCAACGATACCCGCTAGACAGATTGCTGCATAGAAAGGTAAGAACAGGTGCTCTAGCTCTACTTGAGCAATAACCACAAGACTGAACGTGATAGATACCGCTGAGAAAGTCGTACCTACAACCGCAGCTTCACGCTGTGTGTAGAACTTCTTCTCGTACTGTTTGCTTGTCAGCAGGATACCAACGCTGCCATCACCTAACCAAGAAGCCATACAGTCGATAGCACTACGACCTGGCAGGTTGAAGATAGGGCGCATGACTTTACTTAGTAGTGTGCCGAACAGTTCTAATAAACCAAAGTTAAGTAGAAGAGGCAGTAACAGGCCAGCAAAAATGAACACTGAAAATAGTGTAGGCAGCAGGCCTTCTAGCACTAAGCCGCCGGTGTTCTCTTCCCAAATAAACTCAGGACCTACTTGGAAGAACGCCATGAACGCTGCTGCACCGCCAATCAAACGAACCAACAACCACAGGGGAGAAGGGTTGAAAAGACCGTTTAAGAATGAATTCGATGTGATGAATGTAGGCTTGAAAATGGTGCTTAAAACGGAAGCTACAGACATGAAAGCGACGATTGCAGTGATAATTGAGACTAGGTATTCACCGAAAACTGCTTGAATTGACTTGGCTAGGATAGCAACAGGGATAGTGAGATCGCCTTGGTAGCTAATTGGAGCCATGAAAAGGAATAAACCAATCAATGATGGGATTAGGAAAACCCAGAAACTGCCTTTAGATTTCTCTGTTTGAGCAGTATTCGTGTTGTTAGACATGTTATTGTTCTCGAATTTCTACACGTAAAAAAGCCACTTCCTTGGCATTTTTATTCACTAAACGTCCGTGTTTTCTTAATGGATGCAAGATTACCCAGTATTAATATTGCTTGCAATACTATTCATCAAATATCGCTAAATATTCATGCTGGTTATTCTGCTAACCATTAAGAGTTTAGAATAAAGTGTTGCGGATGTTACGTAATTTGAGGATATATTGCCAGTTTTTTATAAATTCACTGATGTATCAGTTCGATAGGACAGGTAGAGCCAGTAGCTAAACGCAATAAAAAAGGCAAAAGAGGCAGGGAAAGCCAGAGCGAGAATTTCAAAGCGCTGGAATAAGCAAGCACCCGTTAAGCCGCCAAATAGAAAACCCATGACGATGAACATCAGCAGTTTGGCTTTACGGCGGTCAAAGGGCATACCTTTGAGGCGCGCGCCAATCATGATACCAAGATCCGTGATGATCCCACTCATGTGTGTGGTACGGATAATGGCGCCACTGTAGGTAGTGATCATTGCGTTCTGCAGGCCACATGCCGCGGAAGCAAAGTACTGACCGGATGTGTAGCCTTGTAGCAGTGCCCATAATGCTAAAAATAGTAGGCCACCCTCAATGCACAGAGCAACGCCGTATCGACGACCTAATTTTAGAGCCTGGTTTTCAATGAAAAAACCACTGAAAGCAGCGCCTAGCATAAAGCTCATGATGACGAGTAATAGATGTACTGAAGCAGAGGTTGGAGTGAGCAAGCTACTCCCCAATAAAGAGACCGTACCTGAAATGTGCGAAATAGCTTGGTGTTGAAAGCCAAGTAGTCCGATAGCATTCACGCTGCCAGCAAGGGCTGCTAGTAGGAGAGCCCCGTATTCAACCCAACGTGGTAGCTTAGAAATCATGTTGTTCACCTTGGGTTGAAAAAGAGGGGCAAATTATAACGCTAGCGAAAAGATACGCTAGCGCTGTGGGGCTTGGATATTTGATCTTAGGCAACACTATTGCAGTTAGTTTCTTTGCAAATGTAATCGCAATATTGGGCAGATGAAAGCTACTAATTATAGTGGCTCATTTGATGGTCAAATTTGACCCAACCGTGTTTACGTTCTTCGTAGACAGAAAAGCTCGGTAACGGAAAGTCTTGTTCTTTAAACAATCCAAGCGGGATGATGTAAAAGTCAGCGGCAGCAACGGATTGGAGCAGCATAGTAGTGCCACATTTAGGGCAGAATTGATAAGTAACTTCATTGCCAGTATCGCTTATGCGTGAAAAAGAGGTTACCTCTCCACTCAAGGAAATTTGCTCTGTTAGAAATCGAGCTTGTACACCAAAAACACTGCCGGTTCGTTTTTGACACTCATAGCAGTGGCAGACAGAGGTTCGTTGAGGCTCTCCTCTACACACGAGATTGACCGCACCGCAGCGACATTCGCAACTTCTGATATTTTTATCTTTACTATGATTGATATCCATCCGTGCTCCAGTTCTGATTAGCCCTGTATTGATAATTATACTAAAGCCCTTTATGGTCTGCACAACAGGATGAAAACAAAAGAATAAAATTGCTCATGAAAAAGAAAATCTTACCAATTCCCCTGATCTTACTGATTCCAATTGTGATGTTGGTTGTCGTGGTGGTGGCGGGCGTATACCGCTTCAGTTTAACTGATGAAGAGATCTTGGCGAAGTTCCCTTCTTCTCAAGTGAGTTATGACACGGTTGTTGAAACCGTGTTTGATTTGAAGACGACCAACCCATGGACAATCAAAGTACCTGAAACGAACGCTTACGCCTTTATTAATGAAGTCAATGAAGCTAAGTCGTTGGCCTCTGGTCGCTACGACTCGGGCGTGGAGCGAGGTGTGGTGACGGTAGATACTCAAAAGTTGTTGGGTGTTGAATTGGGAGATACCAACATTTTCGTTGCGCCAATGTGGGTATCTAACCAAGGCAGCGGGGTCTTCTATTACTTAGGTTTATTTAAGCATGATCAACAGCGTAGCCGCGTGGTATTGGTTGACCAACTTTTCCTTGGTGATCGCGTACAAATTCAAACTTTAGAGGTTGCTCAGCCGGACGTCACTCAAGCAAAAGGTAAACAAAACGGGGAAGGTTTTATCGGTTTTACTCAGCATTCTGCGGAACAATCTTTTGTAGAAGCCCCATCTGAAAAGGTGTTAATGAGTTTTTCTTTTGATACGCAATCAATTGGTAAGCAATAACGTTTTCGTTAATGTGAGGATCTGTTGTTTATGTGAGCCAAATTACATATTATCTTAGGTAGATGAATGAAATTTAGACACTCATAGCTTTGTGTCTGCTTACTTTACAAATGGAGCTTGCGAATGATTAATAAACGTTTTTTTAAAACGAAAGATGAAGTGGAAGTGACTTTTGAGCTAGAGGCTCAAGAAGCGAATTCTGTATCCATCGTTGCTGATTTTCTTGATTGGAAAGCAACACCAATGAAAAAGTTGGCGAAGGGGAAGGTTTACAAATTCAAAACTCGCCTGCCTAAAGATGGCGAGTTTCAATTCCGCTACCTTGTTGACGACCAGCAATGGGTAAACGATGCTAATGCCGATCGTTACATCCCAAATGAGTTTGGTGAAGACAACTGTTTAGTGTCGACGGTGAGTGCTTAATCGCTCATTTTTGAAATTAGTATTTTTACCAAACGTTGGTTGGTAGAGTCGCCGAAGTGCACTAGGCTATTCGCTGGAACCATCAACGAATTCGCTCCGGTTATTAATTAATCGAAACGGAATAACGTAAATCAATATAAAGCAGAAGCTAGCCGTTTCTGCTTTTTTATTTTCAAATTTAGCGGTTAATTTTATTTTAAGATAAGCACGGTTTCAGTCACGGCAACTCAATGACTTAGCGATACTGAGCAAGATTCGCGTCATATTATGACAATGCATTGATGATTTATGCGTTTGAAAAGCATATCCTATGCCTTTATGTCGTAGAAAGACCTGTTTACCGTGTATTCAAAAATATTTTCCTCTCCGTTTGCTGAGCTTTCACCTGTAAAAAAAGTTGCGATTTTAGGACTGCCACTTATTGCAGCAATTGGTGTTGCTTTGCAATCGTCACAATCGAATCTAACCAAAACGATCGATTTAAATTTACCTGACTCAACTGTGATTGAGTCTATCTTGTCATCTTCTCCTGTTGTGGTTATTGAACCGCCAACGTTTGAGTATCAAATTCAAACTGGTGACAACTTAAGTAGCATTTTCACTCAGCTTGGTTTCTCTTACAAATCGATGATGAGTGTGATGGAAACCGACTTAAACTTCCTTGCACTCGACACGCTTCGCCCTGGTAATACGTTACGTTTTTGGCGTGATGAAGCGACTGGCGATCTTTCTAAAATGGAACTTCAATTCAGCGTTGCCGACAAGGTAGTTTATCGTCTGCTTGAAGATAGCTCTTATGAATTTGAAGACATCTCGATTCCTGGTGAGTGGAAGCAAAAACCTTTAGTGGGTGACATTCAAGGCAGCTTCTCTGTTTCGGCAAACAAACTTGGCTTGAATAGCCTTGAGATCGACCACATTGTTACGCTGCTAAAAGATAAGCTGAACTTTAGCCGCGACCTACGTGCTGGCGACAAGTTTGAAGTGCTGCAGAAAGCACAGTTTGTCGATGGTGTTGCCACTGGCAAGCGCGAAATTGAAGCGATTAAGATCATCAACAAGAACCGCGTTGTTTCTGCGTACTTACATACTGATGGGCAGTACTACGATGCAAGCGGTGATAGCTTGCAACGTGCTTTCCAGCGTTATCCGGTAAGCAGCAGCTGGCGTCAAAGCTCTCAATTCAACCCTAAGCGTTTGCACCCTGTGACAGGCCGAATTTCACCTCACAACGGTACTGACTTCGCAACGCCGATTGGTACGCCAGTTCAGGCAACCGGTGACGGCAAAGTGATCATGACGCGTAAACACCCTTATGCAGGTAACTACGTAGTGATTCAACACGGTAGTACGTATAAAACGCGTTACCTGCACTTAAGCAAGATTCTAGTTCGTAAAGGCCAAACAGTTTCTCGTGGCCAACGTATCGGGTTATCAGGGAAAACGGGTCGAGTTACTGGCGCACACCTTCATTACGAACTGATTGAACGTGGTCGTCCTGTCGATGCGATGAAAGCGAATATTCCAATGGCAGACTCTGTGCCGAAAAAGGAAAAATCAACGTTTATCGCGGCGAGAGACGAAGCGGATGCCTTGCTACAGCAAGAATTAGAAGCGCAATCAAACAAGAGTTAATGAATGACGTTTAGTCGTCATTAGTAAGTTTTTTAAGACCACACTATTGAAATAGCCGCGATATTGAGCCTAATTTTGAATTATAAGGCTATGTATCGCGGCTTTTTTGTTCTCAAGGCTAGGGGCTTTTTCTACGCTAGGTATGCTCAAGCGAGTGGCTCAGAATGTGTCACGTAGCTGACAATCGCTTCTGGTCTCATTGGTGGAGAGTAGAGATATCCTTGGATCTTGTCGCACCCCATTGCGTGCAACTTTTCTAACTGTTCCCGTTTCTCAACACCCTCAGCCACGAGTGACACATCCAGTCGATGCGCCAGTTGGACAATCAACCAAACGACGCTCTCCGAGGTGGAGTTAGTCAGCAAATTGCGAATAAAAGTAGCATCAATCTTAATGCAGTCGATCGGATAGCTGTGAATGTAGTTCAGACTGGAGTAGCCAGTACCGAAATCGTCCAAAGCGATAGTAAAACCTTGCTCTCTGAGGTAGTTAAGTGCGGCTTTTGTCTCTTGTGTCGGTGATAGCAATACGGTCTCGGTTAGCTCGATAACAAACTCGTTTGCTGCAAAGTGATGTTGCTCAATGGTTCGAGTAAGGTAAGAGATATAACGTTTAGAGTCGGTAAGCTCGTGGGCAGAGCAGTTTATCCCGAGCTTGATTTTATAGCCTAGCCCTTGCTCTAACGTTTTCTTTGCACGGCACACTAACTCGATGATGCGTTCACCCAATTCAACAATCAATCCAGACTCTTCTGCTACTTGAATAAACTCCACTGGAGAAATATCGCCATGCTGAGCGGTTTTCCAGCGTGTCAGCACCTCAAAGTATTCCCAACGTTTTTCCCCCTGGCCGACGATAGGCTGGGCAACCACGTACATGCCATTGCCATCTGGCGTTAGGTTATTGGAAATAGGGTTTTCAAGTTCACTTCGCAGTGCGGCAATGAGCTCCGCCTTTCTTTGGTAGCGAAACCTTAGATGGGTGTCATAACATTGAATATGGGTATCGGGGCTTTGTTTACACTCTTTTAAAGCTAAGCTGGTGTTGAAGATGATCTGCTCGACATCCTTGTTGTCTCCTTCTGAGCGGGCAATACCAATACTGACCTCAAAGTCGATCTTGATGTCGACGCTTGAGTAGCCGTGTTTGATTTTCGCTAGTATTTGCTCACAAATGGCGATTGGGTCTGAGTGGTAGGTGATGAAAGCAAACTCGTTGCCTGCGGTACGAAATGTAAGGTTGTTCTCAGGTAAGGTGCGGCGCAACGTCTCAGCAACGAACTGTAGCACTTTGTCACCAATATAGTTTCCGTGCTGGTCGTTGATAGCTTTAAAGCTGTTGATATCGAGTAAGGCAACAGAAAAGGGCGTCACGCTTTGCTGAGTGATTGACTCTAGCGTATCTGACAAGCAGCTACGGTTGAGTAAGCCTGTTAAGCTGTCGTGCGAGACTTCATAGCTAAGTTGATTCACCAGTTGCTCAGAACGGTCGTTGAACCACATCTCCCTTAATGTATGGATAATGATGTCAGCGAATAGCTGATGATGTTTGATGACCTCTTGTTGCTGAGTTGGACTAAGTGGTGACGTGAAAGTTGAAAATAGTACGCCCATCACTTCACCACTCTGAGTACGAGTCGGGATCGCGATAGAGTTTTGTGAAGTGATCTCCTGCCGAAAGGCCGATGTAGGTAGAGATTGAACAACATATTGAGCAAACGAACAGTCCGGGTGTTTTTGATTAACAGCCTGCTGGTAGATATGTCCGTGACGTGCATTTATCTTATCGTGTAAAACATGATCAGAGTGCGCGATGACGAGAGGAACGATTTGGTCTGGAAAGTACTTCTTCTCAATGATGCTGGTGTACTGCGTATCAAAGGTTTGGTGTAAGGTGAGCACAGCAGACTCAAGAAGGTCGACACCTTCCAACTTCAATAAGCGACCAATGCGCTCTGTGTTTATTATGCCGTTCTGTGTATGTTGAGTCATAGTCACCATCCATAGTTAACCAGAATCACCGCGTACAATTGTGATATGTGTCTTGTTTATTATTGTCCTCGATGCATATTTTTTCAAATTTATTTGTGATTAGATTCACAAAATCTGAGTGCTACGTTCTTTGTCTAGCCTATCTTTAAGGTGATCCAAAAACAGTTTGGTTCGTGTATGCGAGTAATCAAGCTTAGGGTAGTAAGCGTAAACCATCACCTCATCAGCGGTGATATTTGGCAATACTGGAACTAATGTCCCTTGTTTTAGATCTTCTTTGATCATGGCTTTGATGGTCAATAACACGCCCATGCCTCGCTTGGCCGCGTGAAATAGAGCCTCAGGGTTGGTTGTCGCAAAGTTTCCATTCAATGTAATTCTTTGCCCTTTCGTTAAGGTAACCTCACGAGTAGGGCGCTCACCCCAAATCAGCGAATTGTGTTGTTCCAAATCTTGTTCACAGCTTGGGTAGCCGTGTTTCGCCAAGTAACTCGGAGCGGCATAGAAACCGGCTTTGTGCTCGAACAAAGGTGTCTTTTTAAAGCTTAACGAGTTGAGTTGTTCAAGTTCGCGACTTATCACCAGATCTAAGCCAAGTTCAGGCAATTGTCCCGAGGTTGTGGTGATGAGCTGGACTTTAATATCCGGGTACTTTTCTAGGAAGTCGTCCATATGCTGGACCAAAAATTTAGAGCCAACTGCGATGGTCGCCCCAATTTTTAATAGGCCAGCAGGGGTTTGGTTAACTGAGCGAGTCTCATCAATGATCGACTGCCAGTTATCGAGCTGATCTTTGGCTCGTTGGTAAAAGAGTGCGCCTGCTTCGGTTTGGCTAATCGAGCGAGTCGTCCGTTTTAGCAGCTGAGTCCCGATACGCTCTTCAAGCCAGTTTACTCTTTTACTGATTGCTGAGCTGGTGGTATTGAGCTTGCGGGCAGCACCGTTAAAACTGCCTTCTTCCACCACTTTTACATAACTTTTTACGTTAAGTATCCAATCCATATTCTTTCCTGTTGGGACTTAATCAAATTCCAATTTGGTTCATTATCAATTGCTGGCTCTGAATGTAAACTCATCTTTGAACAAATAACAAACGTAAAGGAAATTTTTTGAGCCAATCGATCTTTAAAAAAACACCATTACTGTTGGCAATGATGATCATTGCTACTGGGCAAGTGGGTGTCAGTATTTACCTGCCATCACTGCCGCTGATTGCTGCTGACTTAAGTGTCACTCAAGTTGATGTACAGCTGCTCGTCACACTATTTTTAGTGGGCTTTGGTTTATCTCAACTATTTTACGGACCGATGTCTGATGCAGTTGGACGAAGACCTATCTTCTTGTTAGGTCAGGGTGTTTATTTGATTGGTACTGTTGTTTGTGTCGTCTTTTCTGACAACATGACAGCACTAGAAGTAGGCCGTTTGTTACAAGGCTTAGGGGCAGGTAGTGCCTCGGTGCTCGGGCGTAGCGTCCTCCGCGATAGTTATGATGGCGCTCAGCTTACTAAAGCGTTGTCTTATATTTCGATTACCGCTTCAATCATGCCGATCATAGCGCCTGTGTTCGGTGGCTGGATATCATTCCACCTTGGCTGGGAAGCGGTGTTCTTGTTTGTTTTACTCTATCTACTTGCGATATTCACTTTGGGCTATTTTGTTCTTCACGAGACGCTGCCCTACGGTAAGAGTCGCTTCCAAGTGAGCCAAGTCGTTAAGAACTACGGAAGTTTGATAACCAATCGACAAGTGTTAAGTAGCGCTAGTTACAACTGGATGAGTTACATGGCGAGTTTGGTATCGTTATCCTTGTTCCCATTCTTAATGCAGGAGCAATTAGGATTGACAGCTGCGGAATACGGCTCATTAATGATTGTGCCTTCGGCGGGCTTGCTGATTGGCAGTGTGGCATTGAATGTTCTGAATCGTCGCTTTAGTACGCCTCAATTAATGAGCTTTGCAATCTTGATCATTTTGGCGTCTGGGGCTTGGTTGCTGACACATGAATTAACCATCTTTAACTTAGTATGGGCGTTTACTTGGCTGACCATTGCACAGGGCATCTCATTCCCCCTTTCTATTAGTATGTTGTTGGAACCACATAAGAAACAAGCGGGTGCGGTATCTGCATTATCTGGGTCTATTCAAATGTGCTTAGCGGGTTTGTTAGGCGGGTACTTGGTTGAGAGTTGGGTAACGACTCATCTACAACTTGGTGTGTTTTACCTGGTGATCGGCGCGGGTATGGGCTCGGTGTTGTGGTCTTCAACACGAATGAAAAAGAAGCTTAGCGATACCGAAGTCGAATACAGTTAGTTTCCTGTGTTGATGTTTGTGTATACGACCTTTAAGACGTTGTATTTGGATAGATGGTTTTCTACAATACTGGCGTCCATTTAATAGGTAATAAAACATGCAGCAAAATGAATTTGAAGTACTGGTAAAAGCTATCTGCGCACTAGATGGCCTGCCACAGGCACTTGAGCTATTAAAATCCAATGAGGATACTGAAGTCGCTGAGGCTGCCGCATCACTGACTGGTCAATTTGCGCTAGCTGAAGTGGAAGGCGAAAAGCGCATTTATCACGTGACACTTCAAGAAAACGAACAAGGCGAAGAGCAAGAGTACATCGAGCATGTGATGAACGAAGGCGATGACTTGATCAAATTTGCCGCTTGGTTCTTTGAAACAATGTTCGAACTAAAGCAAAAAGAGACTTATCAAATTGCTGGTAAAACTTACCGACAGCCAAAGCGTAGCTAAACGTTCGTTGTCGCTAACAGCCATAGCGATAGTTTGAAACGGCTGTTGTAAAGCAAAACATTCATAAAGAGCAGCTCACTTGAGCTGCTTTTTTTGTGAATATCTCAAGCCGCTCTTACGCATAAAAGGTGTGTTGTAATAAAAATAGGTGACTTGCAATAAAGTGTGATTTGGATCTTGTTTTTGAGCGTTTTCAGTGTAGAATCCGCGCACAAGAAAGTTGATTATGTGCGGAGATAAGCATGAACTACGAACTAGGCCACGCATACCTTGGTCAAATGGCAGCAAAAAACATGATGCACGAAGCAATGTACGGTAAGTCAAAGCCGAAAAAAGCATCATTCATCAAGCGAATGATGAAGAAAATGGCTAAGTAAGCATTTTTCAAAACGGAATTTTAAAAGGCCTTAAACTCTTTGAAGTTTAAGGCCTTTTTCGTATGCGCGATAGGTGTTCTTATCGCTTTGTTCTATTGTGGATGGACAAAAAAACATTAATGGGCGACTGAAATATTCTAAGAAAGATCAGCCTGCTGATTGATTGGATAAATCGACGACGTTATTTGGAATGCTGTCTAAACCATTTTCTTTCATCCATGCTTCCAAGTTATCAGCCCCGCCGATGTACTTACCATCAAGCCAGATCTGAGGCACGGTCACTGGCGTTTTTTCACCAATATGTGCCTTTACCTCTGGAATCATTCGATACAGAGCAGCACTGTCTTTAACCACGTCATGGTAGGTATACTCGACACCTGCTTCATCTAGCATCTTTTTAGCTTTTACGCAGTAAGGGCAGGTCGCTTTGCCGTAAACAATGTTGCCTTTTAGGCTGTCTCGTTTCGTCCACTCTTGGATTACCGATTGGACGAGTACACCACGGTTGAGCGCTTCACCTTGGCTTACTACCTTGCCTTCCACAACTAAGATAGGAGCATGCCAAGCCCCAAGTTTTAGAGGCTCCCACCAGTGAGACAACCAATCTTTCACTTCTAGTTCGACGTCGACATCTGCCAGTTCATTCTCAAAGGTGTCTTTCAGAATGTCTTTGGTAAGGGTACATTCTCCACATGGGATGTTTACTTTAAATGGACCCCAGCTGCCTGCCCAACGGTATAGTGTAATCTTGATTGGTTTCTTCATGGTTACGACCTCGCTTCAAATTCTCTTATCAATATAGAACGGACAGCAGAACTATTTATTTCAAACCTTCTAAATTTTCTTCGTTTTAGCTGGTTTTTTTGTTTCCCAGTGGGTAATGAAGGCGACAGACGCAATAATGATTGCCGCACCTAACCATAGACGACCTGGCGGTACCCAACTGAAAACTAGCCATCCAGCAAGCACATTTAGAGGTAATTTTGCATGGTCAAAGGGTTGGACAAAGGATGCATCAGCCACTGAGTAAGCTTTTACAATGGCCCATTGTGCGAGGGCGGTTAAAACACCAATGACGGCTAAAATACCCCATATGGTAACGCCACTCGGTGTTTGCCAGTCTGGTATGGCTAACATGATGTTGAATGGTGTAATCAACAACAGTAGATAGACCACCATAGTTGACGGACTATCTTGTGATGACAGCTTCTTTACCATCAGCGAGTAGCACGCCCAGAAGAATGCAGCGCCAACTGGCAATAAGGTTGCCCAGCTAAAGTCTTCCGCCCACGGTTCTAGAATGATCATTGCACCAATGAAGCCTGCCAAGGTTGCACCCCAACGCGCAGCTCCGACTTTCTCTTTCAAGAATAATCCTGAGCCTATTGTCGCAAACAAGGGTGACGTCATGAGAAGGGCAATACCTTGCCAAATCGGCACTGGGTAAGCGAGCGCCCATATCCAAAGCTGGATTCCAATGACTGACAAAAAGACACGGAACACGTGCAGTTTGAGGTTGTCGGTCTTGAGTGCACGGCGAATGCCTAGTGTTTTCAAGTAGGGAAGAATGGCTAATAAAGCGATGGCGTATTGAATGACAGCAACGGTAGTAGAAGTCAGTCCGAAATGAATGCTAGCAATTTGAGTCAGGCTGTTAATTACGGCAAAGGCTAAACCTGCAGTAAGCATCCAGCTAGCGCCTTGGATCGGATGGTGTTGTGACATGATGTTTCTAATTATTTGATGTGGTTTGCCTATGATACGGATTTAGCACCACTTAACCAGAAAAAAGCATTGATGAAGTTGGTCAGAATATTCGAATATGAAAAAAGGTTGAGCAATTGCCCAACCTTTTTAGCGTCTACCTAAAGTAAATTTAGATTAGAAGTCGTAGCGAACACCTAGGCGAAGCGTATCTTCACCTTCAGTTGTTAGTCCTGTAGTTACGTTTTTCACTTCATCTAAGCCATTGATGTAGTAAGAAAGGTATGTACGGAAGTTGCTGTTTAGTTTGTAGTAGCCAACAAGCTCGATACCATCTACAGAGTCGGCTGTAGAACCGTTTGCCGCTTCATTTTCTTGGTATGTGTATACTGCTGCAGCAGAAACTTGCTTAGTGATTTTATATTGTGCTGCGAATTCCATTGCAGTGAATGACTCAGCGATAGGGCCAACGGCTTTATCGTTTAAGTCACCCGTTGAGTAAGTTGCTGCTAGGTAAAGGTTATCTAGTGAATATGCTAGGCCAGCAAGGATTTGGTTTGCGCTTCCGTTACCTGCACCTAGATCCTGACCAGAGTATGCAAGACCAAGGTCTAGACCGATTGGCAATGAATAAACACCAGAGATGCCGTAACCATCAGTGTCTTTTTCACTATTTGCTTGGTAAGTTGCTTCTAACTGAAGGGCATCAAAGCCACCGCGGTATGCAAATACGCTATCTTCTTTATCTGAAGCTGCATCGATTACTTGCTGAACACCTGAGAACTCAGTGATATCTGTAAAGTCAGATACAATGACTGAAGCCATGTCTTGGCGGCCTACTGAAACTGCTTGTCCATCGAAATCCACACCAGCGTACATGTAACGGTTATCAAACTCGCTATCGCCAGTGCTTTGCTCTGCTTCGTAGAAACCGAATGCAGTAACCGTATCGGTAAGTTCTGTTTTACCGCCAAGGTTTAAACGGAAACGAGTTTTATCTTCCATTGTACCTTCAACTTCAGCACCACCTGAACCAATGAAGTCACCACGGAATTCCGCACGACCACCAATCTTAAGCTCAGTACCGTCAGAGCTGTAAACGGTACCTGCTAGAGATGAACCTGAAACTAGTGCTGCTACCACTGCAGAAGCTAGAACTGCCTTTTTCATAATCACTTACCTTGTATTTTAAAATCCGTGAGCGAAGTGCTCTCCGTTTCGATATGAAGCTAATTTAGAGCAGCTAAATTAAGCTTTCATTTCTATAAAATTACATTTCAGTGAATAGGGGACTTTTTTAAGTGTTGATTTTATTGCACTTTTGTTTCAACTGGTTGAGTGATTAGTGAATAGTTATCCAAATAGAGTAATTGGAGAGTGGTAACCGGGGCGGTCTCAATCTGAAAGATAAATTGAGGAAGTGGGAAGGGAGAGCAAACGAGTAGCGTCTCTTTGGCTGATTAACTGCTTGTACTGGTTACGATATCCTCTATGATGCAAAAACTGGCAACAGAATAGATTTTGTTCAAAAGCATGGAGAAGTTGGATGAGAACAGAGTACTTAGGCGATGTTTTACAAGGTAGGCAGGTTGTTGGCTCTTTGAATGTTGAGGACTTGCCGATTGGAGAGCATCAGTTTTGGTTTCAAGTCACTAGCGATGGATTAGGACAACCAAAAAATATGCCGGTCTCTGTTTTTAAAGGTAGCCAAGATGGACCTAAGTTGATGATCACCGCTGGTATCCATGGTGATGAACTCAATGGTGTGCTGGCTGCACAGCAAATTATCCGAGACTTAGTGGGGAAAGAGCTAAAAGGAACCGTGACTGTTGTACCAACGGTGAATCTGTCAGGTTTACTGAATCATAGCCGAGACTTCATCTCTTCGGACCCAGGTTCTTGCCCTGCCAACCTTAATCGACTTTTCCCCGGAGACCCACATGGCTTGGCAGCCGAGCGCTTTGTTGCTTCTTTATGGGAGCGTTTACTCAAGCACAATGCTACTTTCGCCGTCGACCTACATACCCAAACTCGTGGTGCGGTATACCCGCTATATGTATTTGCGGATTACAGAATTGACCAATGTTTAGAGATGGCGAGACTGATGCAGCCAGACTGCGTGCTCAATGATCCCGGCGATCCCGGCATTCTTGAAACGGTCTGGAATCGAAGTGGAATTCCAAGTATTACGGTTGAAGTAGGGATGGGTAAGTTTACTCAGCCCGATATGATTCAAAGAGCGGTTGACGGCGTATTTAATATGCTCTCTTACTATGACATGTTTGAATCTGATCAAGCCTGTGACCAGATAAACAAGCAGTTACCTGGCATGGATTGGGTTGAAGGCAACAACGTGGTGTCGATTCGTGCTGATATTGGTGGATTTGTGCTGCCTCAAGTTGAACTTCTACAAAGTGTAGATAAGGATGACTTGTTGGCTGTTCAATATGATGCGTTTGGTAATGAGTGCCGTCGTTATCACGCGCCATCTGCTGGACGTGTCCTTAGCTATAACGTGGACGCGCTGAGAGAACCAGGTGCGCTTGTCTGTCGTTTATTGAGTTAGCTCCTATCGACTTTCACCTTTAGGCACTTGCTCTATCACCTTTGAAACACCTAAAAAAAGACCGAGCCAAGCTCGGTCAAAGGACAGTTGTCTCGAGTTAACACGTCTTCGCACTCTTCGACAAAACTGCTTTTAGGCTAACGAGAATAGATTAAGAATCCATTGCGAGACGGTGACACTTAGAGTGTTTTTCTATTTCAAAATGATGACCTTACAGTCATGACCTCTAACCGCTGCGATCAAATACTGATAAACAAAAAAGCCTACTGTGAGTTAAACAAGTAGGCTTTTGGGGTTTTTAATGGGTGGCTTTATCTTTACTTACTGGCGTGATTAAAAAGCCTCATCCACGATTTCTTTTAAGCGATCGTAAGGAACATACCCTGGTAAGATTTGTCCATTCATCATCAATGTTGGTGTGCCTGTTAAACCAAGTGCACTAAACGTTTGGTGGTTGGTTAGCAGTGTTTGGCTTTGATCAGGTGTAGTTTCTAATTGTGCTTCTGTTCCCGTTTTTTTCGCGACAGCTTGCAGTGATGACTTGGTGTGGATACCACTTTTCGCCATCAATAGTCGATCAACTTCCGGGAAAGCTTCTGGCTTATCCTTCCATACTTTCATCGCATATAATGCCGCATTGGTATTAAGACCGCTCACTTGCTGCTGCTTGAACGACAGGTAAACATTGATGACCTTGATATCACTGTCTTCTGAAGCTAATTGAACTAAGCCTTTTTCTAAACGCTTACAGAATGGGCAGTTGTAGTCGGTGAAGTTAATGATCACCGACTTACCATCCGGGTTTCCAGTAATTGGATGGGCATCGTTGTTATACAGCCAATCATGGCTTTCTGCTTGGGCTTTCTTTGCTTGTGCTTGTCCTGCAACATACTGCTCTAAGCTGGTGTGTAGGCCCGAAATTGTAGAAGGGTTATCTTTGAGGAATTGGTTAATCTCTTCAAGTTGCTGTGTTTGTTCTTTGCTTAGTTCTGCGAAAGCGCTTGTGCTCATTAGTGAGCCTAAAATCAGAGTGCTAATCAGAAGTTTTTTCATGTTAATAATCTCAAATTCTTGTAATGGCGAGCGCCTATTGGGTTGCGCTCGCGTTAATGTTCTTTATTTGGTTTAAATTGACTTAATTGCAGATAAGTTATGCAAAATAAGTTCTTAGCCAAAGTCCGATTGGAGAAGTCACGCCTGTTGCGATACTGCTAATCTTTCCGTCTTTGATGATGACGATACTTGGAGTGACATTGATTCCCCAGTCTCTACTGATATGTCCTGAAAGATCATTGATCACCGGAAAGTCATACTCTTTGGCGTCCATGAAGCGTTGAACTCGTTCATTGGGGCCTGATGAAAGCGCTACAGAGACCACTTGATGGGAGTCATTGAAGCTATTTATGGTTGGGCTAACAAATTTGCATGCACCACACCAAGTTGCCCAAAAATAGACGATGACAGGCTTACCGTTTTTGCTTAGCTCAATAACATCAATATCTTCGCCTTGGATTGACTGTCCAACGATTGGAACCGCGTTTCCTTGAGGCATACTTCTGCTGTGATAAAAATCCATCGCAAAGGAAACCACACCAACGATCAGTATCATTGAAACGAGCTCCTTTCCCCATTTTTTGAGGCGACTTGGCTTTTGGGTTTCGCTTTTCACAGAGTCGTCTTCCGTCGTATCTGGTTTCTTTGCACTATTTTGAGTCTTCATCAACTACCTCGCTGCATCGATGGCTTGAACAACGGTTTCACTATTGAGGATCACGGGAAGAGGGATACCGCTTGGGTAACTTGGGCCATACACAATGTTGAATGGCACGCCATATCTGCCATTACTTTGCAGGTATGAGGTGACACTTTCGCTTGGAGTGGTCCAATCGCCCTTCATCAAAACAATGTCTTCTTGCTGTAGGTGGCTGTATACCGGATCTTGGAGAATCACTCCGATCTTGTTCGCTTTACAGGTGATACACCACTCTGCCGTTACATCGACAAATACCGTTTTACCTTCCTCAACTAACTGAGGGATTTGTTTAGCATCTAACTTCTGCCAAGGTAGGTCATCGACAATCGGGGTCGCCCAGTTATCCACAGTGACGCTGCCTACGATAAGCGCTGCACCAAATACTATTGTGGTGGTAGCCAAGATAGGAGCGAGTACCTTAGTGCCGAGCTTCTTGCCAATCCAAATCAATACTGTTGTTAGGATCAAAACAGAAAGCACTATCGTTGGGAATTTTCCAATGAATGGGCTCAGTAGACTCGTTAACCATAGGCTGGTAGCGAACATCATTAAGCCGAAAATCAACTTAACTGTGAACATCCAAACGCCAGGCTTAGGCATTAGCTTGGTTAGACGTGGGTAGGCAGCAAAAACCAGCCAAGGTGCACTCATACCGATACCGAGAGCGATGAAGATAGCCCATAACTCTTGGTAGCTAGCACCCAGCGCATAAGCGACAGCCGTTCCTAGGAATGGTGCGCTACATGGAGTTGCCAATAGCGTTGCAAACATGCCTTGAACGAAGTGACCCGAATGTGAATCGTCCCCTTTGGTTGCCATCCAGGTGTTTAAACCTGAAGGCAGTCGGAACTCAAATAAACCCAATAGGTTAATTGAGAACAGCAAGGTGATGATGAGCATGAAACCGATAAACCAAACGTTCTGGAATTGAATTCCCCAGCCAATCGCATTACCACCTACTTTTAAGAGCGTCATACCAAGAGCGAGCAACGCAAATGAAGTAATAACACCGGCAGCAGAAGCAAAGAACGAAAGTCGGATATGACGATTTGATGCACCTTGGTTTTGAATGATGCTGTTTAGTTTCATCCCCAATACAGGTAAAACACACGGCATAATATTCAAGATCAAGCCACCAATTAAGGCAAAACCGATCATCGCGATAAAGCCGTTACTGCTCTCTTGATAAGCTATCGGGTCTGAGCCCACTTGCGCAGTCATCTCCTCGGCAAAGTTCGTGTCCGATACTGTGACACTCACCGTGCGATCCGTTAAGTCGACTTCACCAAGCCAATTACTGACATCGAAAACAGCCGTGAGAGTATTATCGGTAATATGGATCTTTGGTTGAGCGAAAAAGTCATCAATAACCTCTTGTCCATCGATAAGCACTTGTGGTTTATCCCAACCTTCTTTGCTAGTTAGTTGCGTTACCAGTTGTTGCTTGCTTTTATCCCAAAATAGTCCATTGACTGAGGTACGGTTGGCTTCACGTGGGGACTGACTCATGCCTTGGTTGAACAAGAACATGGCTTGCTCATCAAGTTGTAAGGAGTGAGGATCGATCGGCAGTTCAATGTCGTAGTCGGTTAAGACACAGATATTGGTACAAGACGGAAAGGTGAGTGACGCCCTGAATAGTGCTGGTTGCGTGTTGTCTTTCAATGTCAGCGTGATCGGAAAACTCACATGATGCTTGTAGCCTAGCGTCATCACATCGAGTTGTTCGTAATACTTAGGAATCGGCCAATGCCATTCCACTGACTTGATGTTGGTTGAACCAGACCAGTCCCAGCTCGGCGGTATGCCACCCTCTCCAGGGCTACGCCAATAGGTTTTCCAATCACCGTCGAGCTCAACATCAAGAACGGTTTGAACCTTAGAACCGTCATCCGACTGCTCACCAGTCGACATCATGCGCATTTTTACAGGCGGATGCTCAGGCACGCTTAGCCAGCCGGTCGTTTGTGCCAGAGCGGTGAATGACGTCATTAGCAGTAGTGCAGTGACTATAGTTTTCGCGCATGTACGCATGCAGAATGCCAAACAATCGGCAAACTTAGTTAGAACTGTGTTGTACACAAATGTATCTCCAAAAAATAAATAAAAGGGTGTAATGGCCCGGTTATTTATTCTCTAAATATACAGTGCTTTAAGTGTAAGCGGTGCTTTGTTGGTCGAGCAGAGCGATGATTGTCTCTAGATAATCTCGATATGTGAGGTGGAAGGCTGAATGCTACAGCGATCAGAAGAATAAAAGGGAGCAGCCAGCCAGTTTTAGGTGTCGCGAAGGTGAGCAATTGGGAGCTCAGGTCACAGGCACTTGAAGTTGGCGCAGACAGTGATTTAGATGCTTGAGAACCGAATACACTGGAATAAAGCTCAGACATTTTTTCCGACGAAGCCGTAGAGGCTTGCGGGTCACTGCTTTCAGTACCAAGGCGTGTTGATTGACTAACAGAGTAGTTGGAAAACGTCACTTTATTTGCAGACAGCGTACTCTCCAGACAGGTTATAATAACCAGTCCGGTAAGGAAAAGCGCCCAAAGCGATTGCTTTTGTTGGCGGTTTTGTTGAGATAAAAAGAATCTAGGTGTGCTTAGCAAATCAATTAGTAATAGAATCAGTTAATATCGGGTCTTGGTCTTTAAATTGACGAGTTATCTTTACTCACCGAGTAATCAAACAGCTCATTTCATGGCGGCTAGCTCAGATAACTTTGCTTCGTGCTACAAGTCATAAAACTGTCAAAGCCCAAAGGTACATCCCCCCAAACCTAGACGTTAAGGCACCGCGATTAGAGTTAAGTTCATAAGAATCTGATCTTTTTTTAATATTTCTTTTTACGGTGCTGCTAACAAACGCTTGCGATGATTTCGGGTACAAAAAAGCCCAATCATTCACTTGGGAGCTGATTGGGCTTGTTAAATTTTTATCTGTGGCTGAAGAAACCCTAGTATTCCAACTTCCTGCTAGCCGTTTTAGTGACTACGACGTGGACCGTTACGCACTAGGTCTTTGCCGTTTTCAAAGACTTCGTCAGTGATCCAACGAGCAAGTAGAACTTGGTGGCTGCTATTGAATACAGCAACAAAGTGACGACCGTCAGAGTTATTGGTCGCCATACCAACGCCTTCAACACCTTCTAGGCCTAAACCGCCAGCTTCTACTGAAATTAGGAATTGTTCTAGTTCTTCAAGTGTTTTAATTACATCAAGTTCGTTGTTCATTTTTTCATTCTCTTGCTGTAACCAATACCGGTTAATAAGGCGTTTCAAAGCATGCGCCTAAAGCCGATCTCAGTCGTTATTCTTTGTTGGATGCGTACTCTACAGGTCATGGAGAGGGATTGGAACTCTCAAATATTAGATACGGGCTGATATTTTGCGAAGTTTTAACACAACATACGTTTAAATGCTTGTTATCCATCTTCTTTTTACTACTATTTATAGGGTCAATTTAGACAGTAATAGGAATTAATATGATGAAGGTTTGGCGTTGTCTATTGTTAATGTTGACGTTTGTCGCATTTGGAAGTTTCGCGCAAAGTGTCGATAAGATAACACAAGTACAAGATCAACTTATGCTCGATCTGGCAACATTAGAAACGGCGCATGATGCTGAGAAACCCTTTCTTGAAGATATTTTGAGACGCAAAAACCAAGGGCTACGTGAGGAGATTTTTACACAACTCTCTTCAGACAAGAAAGAAGGGCTAGATGCCGTTCTGGCTCAGCAGGTTGAACTTTTACAAAAGCTACTGACATTGAACGAAGATAAAATCGTTTCAATGAGTAAAGAAAACCGTTCGGCTGAAGGTGATGTTAAGAAGCGTCTTGAATTACGCATTCAGAAACGAATCGGAATGATGGACACCTACTACCAGCAGCTCGCTAAAACATTAGCATGGTCAAAAGAGCGTGGTGTCGATGTTACAGCATCGGAAGATACGCTTAAAAAGGCGCTAGTTTCTCGTTCTAAATACTTAACAAACGCGATTCTCTACACAGATACGCAGCGACAAGATTTAGAAGCTCGCTTATCTTTTGTTAACGAAGAAGAGAAAGCGACTATTAAGAAGGAGCTTGAACGCTTTAGTGAACGCACAAGCGTGATGGTGGCCAGCTTAGAAGAGACAATCTCTCTGATGGAACCGTTTGGCGTCGATGTGACCTCATACAAGCGAGTGTTGCTGGCGACAACGGGAGACATTAATGCTGATGTGTTAGACGTTGATGTTGCATTGGAGCTTTTAGATGGTTGGCTTCGCTCATTCAGTGCTTGGGCATTCGAGAACACGCCATCATTCGTTGTTAAACTGGCTCTGTTCCTAGGTATTTTGTATGTAACGCGTCTACTGTCGAACGTTGCACGTAAAACCGTTCGTAAGAGTGTGTCGCATTCGAAAATGGACTTCAGTGTATTGATGCAGGACTTCTTTGTGTCAATTGCATCGAAAGCAGTCGTGTTTATCGGTTTGCTTATCGCGCTGTCGCAAATCGGGATAGAGCTAGCACCACTACTAACCGGTTTCGGTGTTGCCGGTGTGATCATTGGTTTCGCATTGCAAGATACGCTATCTAACTTTGCTTCTGGTTTGATGATCTTAATCTACCGCCCGTATGATGTGGGTGACATGGTGAAAGTGGCTGGTGTTCAAGGCACGGTAAAAGACATGAGCCTTGTATCAACCACAGTACAGACTATCGATAACCAGCGCTTGGTGATTCCAAATAATAAAATTTGGGGTGATGTGATCAACAACATCACTGCAGAACGTGTGCGACGTGTCGATATGGTATTTGGCATTGGCTATTCTGATGACATTGATAAGGCGAAAGCAGTATTAAACGAAATCATTGTTGCGCATCCTCTTGTGTTGAAAAAACCAGAGCACATGATCAAGCTGCATACCTTGAACACATCTTCTGTAGATTTCGTGGTAAGACCATGGGTTAAGACCGATGATTACTGGGATGTGTATTGGGATGTGACGGAAACCGTGAAGAAACGCTTCGACGAAGAAGGCATCACTATTCCATTCCCTCAACGTGATGTGCATGTATACAATCACGAAGAGAGCTAATCACTCATTGATTAACGTGGTAATTAAATGGACGCTGAATAGGCGTCCATTTTTTGTTGGTGTATCTTATTTTCACTCTTTTATCTCCCTTCACCCAACTGAGAATTACGTTATCATGGGGCTGGCTCAGTCTGGATAGTTGAAATCGAATGGATGATTCACAGCAAAACCCTAACACAAAAAAAACAACAGTAAGAAAAGCGCGACGAATCGAAAGCGTCATGAACTCTGCCATGTGGCACTTAACCCAGAGGGATATGACAGAAAGTGAGTTGACTGCGAAACTGAAAGTGAAAACGGACAATCAAGATTGGATCGACGAAACCTTGAGGAACCTGAAAGGTTACGGCTATCTAAAGTCTGATCAGGATTTTGCTGAGCAATTTGTCGAGCAAGCTTTCTTTGGCGAATTTGGATCGCGATACATCATTGAAAAGTTGAAGAAGAAAGGGCTAACCGACTCGGTCATTTCGGATGCGATTCATAAGGTATCTGCTGATAAAAACATCGATGAACAAAGCATCTTGATCGATCGAATCAATCATTACTATTCAGGCTTTACCATGAGCCGTGAAAAGCTTGTAGCGACACTGCAAAAACGTGGCTTCAGCTATCAACAAGTCAAAATCGCGATCGATCAGCATCCGCAAGCTCATGAGCTTAAGAGTAATATTCAGATCAAGGCCGAGAAAGCTGATTTGGAGAAAGAAGTGCTTAAGTACGCGCGAAAAGGGAAGGGTTTGACTGCCATTCAGCAAGAGCTGAAACAACGACAAATCGACACTAGCGAGCTATCTGCGTTAATCGATCGATTAATCAACGAAGAGCAACTGGACTTCTACTCGTCTTGTTTAGAACAGCTGCAGAAAAAGTCTTACGATCTTAACGACCACAAAGAGCGCTCTAAGGCTTATGCGATGCTCAGTCGTAAAGGTTTTTCATCTGATGAGATAAAGTTCGCGTTAAGTGAAGGCAACGAGTAACTGATGGGTAGCGGAACCAGGATAAACAAGCCTATCGAGTCGCGTCTCTATTTTCAGTAATTCCTAAGCCGTTACGCAAAGCAAATTGAACCAATTCATTGTGATTATTTAGGTTCATTAACCCAAGCATTCGGTACTTATGCGATTCGATGGTACGTGGGCTGAGGTGCAATTTATCTGCGCACTCTTTGGCAGTGTACCCTTGAGCGATAAGTGATAGCACCTTGGTTTGCTTCTTCGATAACAACAACAGCTTATCACTATCGTCTTCCCACAAGTTCTCACTTTGATTCAACGTTCGCGCTAATGTTGAATGCTGCCAGTAACAAAGCCATATTTCACAGACTAGCTTTAAGCGTTCAATGTCTTCGAGCTCGAAAGTTGTATTGTTATCATTAAAGTTAGTAAATGAAAGGGCGCCCCAACGTTGGTTAAATAACTGCAAAGGAATGATACAGTGCCACCTTCCGCCTTCTTTGTAGAGCTTTTTTAGAACGTAATTTTTACTTGAAACGAGTTCGTTCTTAGTAAAAGCGAGATAAGTTTCACTGGTTTTTAAAAGCTTTAAGTAATCGAGGTAATTTCCACCAACATAATTTTGTTTATTAATTGGTGGAATGTGTGCTTTGGACACGGAACACGTTTTTCCATCTTCTAGCAATACCATTGAGTTGGGATAAAGTGTCAAGCGGTCAATTCCAAACCAATTAAGTACATCGAAACTTGCCTCAGCCCAAGTCGCATGAAAGTTGTTCGGATCACTATTGATGAGCGTAGTGGATTGCTTCATTAATAGTTGTTCAAAACTTAGGTTAACAGCGGACACGTTTTGCCTTTATCAACATATTCATTTACTCAATGGCACAGAAGATATTCGTTCAAGCTTTGCAGTGCAAGATAAGATTCTTATATACATTATAGGTTCTAATTTTATTCTTTTTATAACTCTTAGTTCTATGTTGCGCGACAATAAGCAGTATATTTACCGCATTAATTGAACGGTGTTTTTAATAAAATCGGGTATTTCTTTTCGGCTAGTTACAGTGAGCATACTGCGAGCAATATTGACGCTAATTCTCTGTGTACTGACTTTTTCAGACGCATTCGCCTCCCCAATATTTGTTTACGCACAATCTCCAATTCACTCGAACGTGCTCTCTAAACAGCTTCGTACTGCTCAACCAAATAGGACTGGGACGATTGAGTTTAAGTCCTCTTATACGCAGGCCAGTATATGGGCGACCAGTGCCCGGACTTTTCTGAATCTTCCAACGAGGTGGTTGTAGGGTATAGCTATCGTTTGTCCCGCCTTGCTTTAGAAGCCTTGATGATTGAGAACATTCGTAATATGGATCACAGTACCGATATCGGTTTTAAGCTCGACTTACGTTTCTCAATATAAAAGCGATATCAACATATGATTATTTAATTAAATTCATCTTGCCTATAAAATTTCAGTAATTTTACGGTATATCAATAACTGTAATTTTTGAACAATAGCGCCACTCCAAAAGGCCGGACTAACAAGGCCGAATCAATATATAGGTAGTGGTAATCATGAAAAAAACATTAGTAGCACTTGCGATTGCAAGCATTTCAACTTCAGCATTCGCTGTAAACACAAGCAGCCAAAATAGCCAGAATGAAGAGATGTTTGCTTTTGATTCTATGCACAAAGATCAATTCTCAGTAGCAGGTTCTTTCGGTGTTGGTGGTTACTACGACACAGGTTCAAAAGCATTTTACGATGACTGGGCGACTGGTCTAACACTGGCGGTAAGCTACCGTAACAACCGTTTTGTTGGTTACTTCGAAACTGACATGATGCTGAACTACACAACTGACAATAACGTTGCAGCGAACGACGCAGCAACATCTGGTTGGGTGAATGGCATTGATACAGGCCCAGCGACAGACGTTGATAAAGCGTGGTTAGGTTTCGACACTGGTTACGGTATCGCTTCATTCGGTTGGGAAAACGATACGGCACTAGATAAGGTTGACGGAGCTGGTGATAACACTTACGAGTTTGGTGCTTCTGCTGGCGACGCTTCTGATGCATTCAACGTCGTTAAGTTCCAAGGCGCAACTAACGGTATTGCTTACGCAATCTCTTACTTTGAGACTGATGATGACCATAACGACGCAGATAAAGGCGTTAACGGCTACATCGGTATCGAGCAAGAAGTATTTAGCGTATACGCTGGTTACGAAGCTCGTGACGATGAGAAAGATTACGAAGTATACACAGTAACTGGCAGTATGAAGTTAGGTTCAATGAAGCTAGGTCTTAACTCTTGGATCGATCAAAACGATGAGATGAAGAATACAGGCTTCTACTTCTCTGGCGGTTACACATTGTCTGATGACCTAACGATTGCAGCCGGTTACGCTTTCAATACTAACGAAGAAGATAACCTATCAGATGTCGACTCTTCGTACATCAACGTTGCAGCTATGTACCGTATTGCTGATAACGCAGACATGGGTATTGATATTAAACAAGATATCGAAGGTGCACGCTCAATTGGTAACACGCAATACGACGAAGAAACACACGTATTCGCAGCTGCTTACTACTACTTCTAAGAGTAGTGTCGAGGCTTAGGCGCGCTTGAGAGCCTAAGACTTTAAAACTCGAATATTGAGACTGAACGTCATGGTGTAATTGCTGCCCGGTCTTTACACCATATTCTCTTCTTTGCGCAGCTTAAGCATCCACTGTTCGACATGTGGTATGCCACTCAAGCGTTACGAGTGGATTATTATCTGGAGATACAAAATGGTTAAGAGCATATCTGGCAAGGGTGTCATTTATGGCAATGAGACTCTGTTTACGTGCAAGCCTAATCGAAATGGATTGTTTGAATTGGCACGTAAACATGGAAGAGCTGCTGGTACTCGTCCACAAGACTCACAAAACAAAGTCTACGCAGAATCTTTAGATGAAGCATGGAATTTACTGAAAACTGAAAAGTTTTATATTGTTTTGACGGGACAAGTATATGGCATTCATAGAAAGTCTTTGAGAAGCGTTGAATCGGTTGATATTGAATTTGATACCGAAACACGCTCGGCGTGCGCTACGGCGTAATGCCAATATTGAAAATAAAAAGGACGATTAATATCGTCCTTTTTTACTTTTATCGTTTAATCAACGAGTGATAGCGAACGTTGGTTATCGTCCGTATTTTTCAATAATAAAACGCTCAAAATCATCACACATTTGTTCATTCGACTCTTCATTATTCGCTAATTCAGTTGCGCCGTCGACGATCGATATTTTCGCATTTAAATCTGCGACTTGTGCACGTTCACGAGAAGCCAGTTGTTTGATCTTCTTCTCTTCAATTACCCATGCTTGATCAGGTGTTAAGTTGCACTCGTCAGCAAGGTATTTGGCATTGAAGCCCTCACCAGTCAGACTCTCTATTGTTCCATTGTGATTTACGCTATTGCCTTTATACCAATAGTGCTTAGCCAATAAAGGGCCGATCTCAGGATTATCTGTTAAGTAACCGAACTTGTCAGTGAAGTAAGCTCGCGTTTGATACACCGCCATGTGAGCCAGCAGGTAACCTTGGTATGCGCAAGAGGCTTCGTCTGATAACAGGTGCGGGATCGCCATTAATGGACGTGGGCTACAATCCAAACCAAGTATGCTTTTTTCGCTACGACGAGCGAGTTCTGTGATCTTCTCAGGCGTAAGATCTTCATCAGCCATCTCATACAGCGCTCGTTCAAAGTAAGGCACCACAAGAATACTGCGCTCTTGGTAGGCTCTGAATGGCTGCTTGCTATCAATCATTGCTTTGATGAGCTCATCAGGCACTGGTTGGCCATCTGCATCGACCGCATACTGTTTTAGCCAATCGGCGTCATTCAACAAGCTGTCACAGAACATGGATTGCGTTTCCGCGTAAGCCATTGAGGTCGGTGCAAACTCTTGAGAGAAGCACGGCGCGTTCATTTTCACGTTAGCAAAGTGGGCTGCATGCCCACCTTCGTGAAACAGTGTGTTGATCCCATCATAGCCACTGCCTACTTGATCGGGCTTAGCATTACTCGTGAAGTTGACTTGAGCTGGCACCCAAGTGTCTTGGTCATAGAAAGAAGGAATAGGCCCGTGACAGAAACCATTAGGATATTTACCTTTGCGATCTAGCAAATCTAACTTCAAGGTGGCTTGAGAGTATTCGATATTCAGGCGGCCAAAAGACTCAATCCAGCGTCTCAATGACTTTGAGAAAGGGACGTAAGGGTCGAGGTCATTCATCACGTCACCCGCAAAAGAGTAGGTGAAGTTATGGCCTTCGAGGGCGCTTTGACCCTTTTGCTCTCCAAGGTTCTTCAAGCTTTGTTGGTGACTATCACGGGTACGTGTTTCAAAGTCATCCAGAATCGTGAACAGTTGCTCAGTGGTCATCTGTTCAGTTTTAACGACTGAGTAATCAAAAAATGTTTTGAATCCTAGAGATTGAGCAAACTTATTACGCTTTTTGATTAGCTCAATAAATCCGTTAGTCAGCAGCCATTGTTCTAAATTTAATAGTGTTTGGTGTGCAGAAAACCTTACTTGTTCATTACTATTACTTCTAACTGCTGAGCCTAGAACTGGTAAGGAGCCCTCTGTTTCTTCACCCATTTCATTTACGTAAGTCATTACGTGATTTTGTTTTTTCTCAAACAGTTCAGCCTCAAATTTTATGAGGTCTGCCTTAAGCTTCTGTGACTGCTCAGACTCAATAGCGTGAGCTCTAAAGGTCGCTAACCAACCATTTAAGCCAATAAACGTACTTTCTTTTTCTTGGGGATCTTGAATTTCATCGATCGCAGTAAGTTGCATTTCAATAGCGGTAATCTGTTCGGCAGAGCTTAGAAACTCGGTCCACTGAGTCTGCGCGAGTGTCGAACCATCGTGGTCGTCACTGATTCCCATATAGGTATCCCAAAAGAAGTCCTCTTTCGCTTTATGAGTCGCAAGATACTTTTGATTCAATTGGTTGAGATAGTTCGTTGCAGTCATGACATTCCTTGAAAATTAACCAGTAATTTCAACATTATGACACATTCATTGAATGTATTTTGTGACGATAGATATAACTGAATGCAAGTCACAGCATATCGGTTTACTTTACAGCGTATCAATGGTAATTAATTAACTGTTAATGATTTGTTGTTTGCTAGTATTTATGAGAGAGAGTTCGCTGATTTCTCCAGCCTTTTATTGAGTAAATTGATGCTCTCAAGGTCAGCGTTTTTGTAAGGAAGAGGTTTAGGATGGATCCTATTTTATATATCGAAGTTGGCGGGGTAATTTGGCAGGTATTTCCTGACGGTACTTGGCAGCTATTACCCGCTACGCAAGCGAAGGTCGATGGCGTGCAAGTGGTGAGTATTGAACCTCAAAACTTGGACCAGACTCAACCTCTGACAGAACCACAAATAGAAGCGGTAGAACAACAGTTGGAAAAGGTTGTGACACAGCTTGTAAACAACATTGAAAGCTCGCGAGAACAGCCGAGTGCTTCAAACGACCAACCTAGCGCTAGTGCCTCTTTTATTGCCTATGTCCGATCTACACTAGACGAAACCCTGGCAGAAGCCGGTTTTGATACTCGACCAACAGAATACTTTGAAGACGACGCAACATCGAATGAAGGCAACCTCGACATACTTTTACCGAGTGCCGCGTTAACCGTAGATATTTTAGATGGTGGTGATGGGTACGAAAATCAGTTCGAAGTGCCTTCGGTTACGATAACGGGTACTGCTGTTGATGTTCGAGACGGGCGTACCGTTCTGCTAACGATCACTGACATTAATGGTAATACGGTAACCACAACGGCAATCACAAGCGATGAAACTTATGTAGTAAACGGCGTTGATCTCTCTTCATTAACTGAGGGTGATCTCAAGGTCGATGCGGTGATTGCTGATGAGTTTGGCAATAGCATTGCAGCTAATGACTCAACAATCAAAGACACCCTAGCCACAATCGATGTCGATTTTGATGGTTTTGGTGATGAGTTTTACAACCAGTTCGAAATTGCCAACGGAGCGCTAGTCGGCACCGTTGCCAATGTTGAAGATGGTCAGACGATAAGCATTTCCATTACTGATAGCCAAGGCCTCACCCAAGAATACACAACGACTGTATCGGGTGGTACATGGACTCTCACCCTTCAAGACTATTCAAGTTTTGCGGAAGGGGAGCTGACGGTTGTTGCTAACACCATAGATATCGCCGGAAACCCAACCACAGCGACTGACACCATTGTCAAAGATACGCTTGCGAGTATTACTGCAAGTGTTGATGATGGCGGAGATGGTGTCCTCAACAGTTTCGAAATTCAATCCGCTAAATTTTTCGGTATCGTTCAAAATGTTGAGGATGGCCAAACGGTCAACATCCGAATTTCAGACAGCACCACCAACGTGATCGTTCTAACGGCAACGGTTGTGAATGGTGCTTGGTCTGTCGAAGGTGTCGATTTAACGAGCTTTGCAGATGGCAGTATTTCTATTGAGGCTGACACTATTGATATCGCAGGTAACCCAGCGAATGCAGTAAATAGTGCAGGGGTTATTGTTATTGATACTGTTTCGCCAGTTATTGATATTGATACGTTAGATGGCTTTAGTATTTTGGCATTTCGTAGTGGCCAACTTACCACCATGCAGGGTACAACCAATGTTGCAGAAGGGCTCCCGGTTTACATTGAAGTAAGCGATGGGACTCAGACACTAGTCTTTGAAGGTGTTGTTGATTCTGCGGGTAACTGGCTGGTGGAAAATATTGATATTTCTGCCCTAGATTCATCTGCAGAATGGACGGTTGACGCAAAAGTTTTCAATACCGTCGGCAACGAGGCCATTGATGACATGCCGACGATTATTCTTCCAGAATCTGTGGTGTTTTCGGAAAACGTCATCGGTATTTTTGGCGATGAAACACAAACATCCGATATTCGCATCGATTTTGCAGACTTCTCATTTGGTGATGATCAAAGTCTAGCTGAGTTATTAACCTCTCAAGGCTTAACGATCACTGTCGCAGTATCTGCTGACAAGCAAAGCTTGGTTGGAACACGAAGCGATGGCCAAATTGTATTCGATGCTGCTATTTCCGGCAGTAACGTAAACATCAACTTCTATAAGGCGATCGACCAAGAGGCTGGTTTAGATTCAATTCAGACCGCACTGGTCATTGAAGGTTTACAAACGGATGCGGACGGCACCACAGAGCTCGTTATTGGTCATCTGCCTATTGTTATTAAAGATTCGGACCCACTCATTTTTGATGAATCTTATGAAGTTATTGAAGGTGAAGTGGTATCTGGCAATGTACTTAACAACGACATCGATCTTGATACTCAGCTAACTATAAGAAGCGTTGAAGTTGATGGGTCGACACAAATAATATCCGGCAGCGCTCCGGTATCATTTACTCTAGATGAAGGTGTTTTAACCGTCTTTGCAAATGGTCATTGGACATTTGTCGCCAACAGAAACTTAGATCACACCGTAGCTCAAAACATCAGTTTCAACTATGTTGCCGGCGATAGCAGTAATGACTTCGGAAATGGCACCGCGGTTATCGATATTTTTGATGGTGATGCGGGGTTAGTTGTCGATGGGACAACGACCAGCTCTGAAGGTGACGTATCTGATGGAGTCCAAACTGTCGTCGGTCAGTTTACTGTTTCCGCAGGTTCAGACAATCCAGATCCCGCCTCGATTGTATTTAATGCCAATACCTTAGTGCAGTTAAATGCCCTGGGCTTGACGACTGGGGATGAGGAGTTTCCTCTAACTTACACGTTAGCCAATGATGGTAAAACGATTACCGCACAAGCAAATGGTGAAACGATATTCACGCTATCGTTGAGCGCAGTTGCCAGTGGGATTGATGTTCTAGCAGATGTCACTTTAGTGTTAGAGCAGCCTATAAACCACCTGATCAGCAACGATTCTATTACTTTACCACTTATTATTGATGGGGAAGATATAGATGGTACTGCTTTAGAGCAAGGGCAATTCGATTGGATTCTCCAGGATGGGGTTGATCCGGTATTAACGTCAACTAGCAATGCTGCTGTGGACGAATCTGATCTTATTAATGGCAATGTCTCTGATACTGGTATTTTCAATCTCAACGTCGGGAGTGATTTTGTCGAGTCAGTCTTTTTCGATGCTGCAGATCAGCCGCAGTTATTCAGTGGCGGTGTACAGATCATTTATGTGGTCTCTGCGGATGGAAGTGAACTTATTGGCTATGTTGGCTCTGAAAGTGCTGACAATAAAGCATTCACCTTGAGCTTTACCTCTCCTTCTGGTGAGGCGGATACTGATGTTACTTATACTTTTGAACTCTTTAAGGGACTCGACCAAGATAACATTACAGACGAACTTCCATTTGTTGTTACCGCCAGAGATGATGACAACGATGAAACCAAGTTAACCTTGAATGTATCAGTGACTGATGGCGGCGAGCCAACGATCGGTTCTGGAATGGTTGAATTGAGTGAAATTCCTGTTGCTGATAGTACTCCATCGGGAGTTGGGTCAACAGCAAACGTGAGCTTAGCCGTTACCGCGGGCAATGACCCTCTGGTTTTCTTAGGTCTGGATGTGACCACGGGCCAAGCTGTTCTTGATAGCGATGGTGTAGCGGTAACCAGCAATGGTGAGGCGCTGACTTGGCGTGATAACGGTAATGGTACCTTTGATGCAGTTCTTGGTAATGGCGATGCTGTTTTCAGAATCAAATTACCAGATAGCTTCAGCCTTGAAGCCAATGGTTCAACAAATGTTGACGTCGTTATTGAACTGTATCAGTCCATTGATCATGGCTCAGGTTCTAAAGACACCGAACTGACGATTCCAGCTTCTATCGTCACCATTGATTCCGATGGTTCGAGAGACACGCAAGAGTCTGATATTAAAATCTATGACGGTAAAGATCCTGAAATTTCGGTGACTGGAAGCATCTCAGTTGATGAAGATGGTTTGCTGGGAGATGGTCAGCAAATTGGAGTCGAAGATAGCAGTCCTTCTTTAGGTATAATTGAAGGCTCCGATGATGTTGTTTCTGTCACGGTCAACACCGCTGCTTTTGATTCACTTGGCTACACCAGTGCCGGTAAAGCGATATCCCTTCAAGCTGTTGATTCTGATGGTTGGTATTATGGGCAAGACACTGACGGCAATAACGTATTTAGGATTCGCTTTAATACTGATGGGACGACTGAGTTTGATCTCTATGCACCACTAGATCACGCATATGGTAATAATGGTGAGAATAACTTAGCTCTTAATTTTGAGTTAGTGGTGAACGATGCGGATGGAGACAGCTCAGACCCTGCTATTTATTCTGTTAACGTAAAAGATGATGTGCCGACTGCTCGAGATGGTTCTATTGAAATGGTCGAGGGTGATAATCTTACTGGACAATTCTTAACCGAAGAGTTTGCAGGCGCCGACGGTGCAGAAATCATTAGCGTCACTTATCGTAATGTCACTTATACGTTTGACAGCGCAGGTACGCCAATCACGATCGAATTGATTAATGATTATGACAACGGGTCAATTTACGGCCAGTTTACGCTTTCACCTGATGGTAGTTACCAGCTCACTACGAATCCTAATGTAACGACTGATCCAAATGATCCAAAAATCGTTGATGACATTGATTATTTGGTGCGAGATGCGGATGGTGATGAAGTCACCAGTAACGCAGAGCTTGTTCTGGACGATAACGAAGGTTTTATTCGTTATGAAGATTCTGAAACCACAGAAGATAACGATGCGATTATTGTAGTCAGTGTCTCAACGGGTGATATTGACCAAAGTGAAACCGTTACCGCTATCGAGTTCTCCGAAGCTTCATTAAATGGCGGTAGCTTGTATCTTGATGGGGTATTGCTTCAAGTTGTCGACGGCAAGGTCACCTTATCTGGAAGCCAGCTGACGATGATTGATAGTCAGTTTACGGGGCCTAACGGGCAGTTAACCTATCGCCCTGCGCTTCATGAATCTAATACTACGTCGACGGTTATTTTGGCAATCAATGCCATCATTAGTACCGACACGACACCAAAAGAGCTCACCGCCGATATTGCTGTTTCTGTTTTACCTGTAGCTGACGCACCGGATTGGTCTGACTCGGTCTTCACTTATCAATCA
Source organism: Vibrio sp. 070316B (assembly GCF_013114115.1). NCBI lineage: Bacteria > Pseudomonadati > Pseudomonadota > Gammaproteobacteria > Vibrionales > Vibrionaceae > Vibrio > Vibrio sp. 070316B. Next base: position 182,299 of record NZ_VTYC01000004.1, read on the forward strand.
GTGGAAGATGATGCAGACCCTATCAAGCTTGATATTACCGCTCAACTCGTTGACCAAGATTTGTCGGAAACACTAACTTATACGATAAGTGGCATTCCAGATGGTCTGAATATCACCTTGAACGGAAATGCCGTTAAAGAGGGTAAGGAGTACACTCAGAATCAAATCGGCAAAATGGAAATCAGAGCTGATGAAAACTTAGCGGGTCGATTTGAATTTGAAATTACTGCGATTGCCACTGAATCCGGAAACTCCTTCGCTGACCCTGCCGATAAAACGGCTGATAATGTTCATACTGTCATCGTAGAGATCTCTCCTGATGCGGATAAACCAATTCTATCTGTCAAAGATTACAAAGGTTTGGAAGATGAGAACATTTTCCTGAAGAACGTAATCAGTGGTGCGCTGACTGATACCGATGGCTCCGAATCCTTAAGCTATCAAATCGAAGTACAAGACGGTTGGTCAATTCAAGGTGGGTTATTTGATCTGATTGGTCCTAACACTTATCTGGTATCTGCAGAAGCGATAGAGAACGGCACCGCTTATTTAATACCAAAAGAAGACATCAGTTCATTTACAGAAGACCTATACATTAAGGTAACGGCCGTCTCTTATGAATCGACTATTGACTCGCTAGCGCCTGTCAACGTTAAGGCGGTTAGCGACACTGAAACCATCAATATTTTCCTCAAAGGTGTGGTCGATGAGCCGATCGTTGTGGATGGGGGCAACGCGCACTGGGAATACGATAGCGATACTAAAGTTATCAGTAATCAATCGGTGCTTAACGAAGATGGTTTGATCCGACTGGATTTTGTGGTCCAAACTTCAGACGACGATGTATCAGAAGAGATTAACGTACTGCTTACCAACATCCCTGAAGGCACTTTGCTGGTGGATGCGTTGGGCGAGCCAGTATCGCTGACGATTGCGTACATTGATGATGTCACAGGACCAGTATTCCAAGTTTCTAACGCTCAACTGAATGACTTATACCTCAAGCCAGTTCCTGATTTTAGTGGTGAATTGGAGCTCACAGTCATTGCTATCTCAACGGAACCTGATGGTGACTCGGGCGAGTTTCCGATGACCTTAAAGGTCGAGCTAGCACCTGTCGTTGATCAAGAAGATGGTCAAGTCGTTAACACTCAAGGCATCGAAGACAGCCAAATAGGTTTGAACCTAGAGCCATCTGTGAATCAAGATGTGGATGGTAGTGAGTCCTTGACGGGGTATGTCATTGACAGTCTTCCGGCTGATCTGACTCTTTACTTTGATGGCAGTGTAATTGAAGTGCCTGCTTCAGGTTTAGATCTAGAGAGTCTATTAGATAGCACAACACCAACTCTTTCAGAGCTTTTGAACAGTGGCAGATTGTCGGTAACCGCAACCGAAGATTTGAGTGGCACGTTCACAATACCAATTACCTATGAAGTGACGGACACCTCGCCAACAGGGGCAACGGATGTAAAAGACATTTCAGGCACAATCAGTGTCACCGTAGATGCGAGAGTTGAATTAGATACTCGTTTAGAGAGTTCCGGGCAAATATACATCAGTGATGATGGCTCTCCAGTTAATGTATCGGACGCGGTCACTTTTGTTGATGCTGATATCGATGGCTCTGAGTACTTAGACTACATCCTGATCGACGTGCCTGATGGCTATTCTTTGATTATCGATCACCCTAATGGTGCAGCTCAAGATGGCTCTGGTAACTGGATTATCTCGGCTAATGGGCTGACGAGTGATTCTATTCAAGAACTGGCTCAAGAAATCTTGAGTGGTATGACAATCTCTAGCCCGAATGATACGCCGGTTTTAGATATCGTTGTCCGAGCTCGTGTTATAGATGGCGAAGACTCGAAGTACATTAATACCTCATTTCAAATTCAGATCACTGGGCATGATGGCGGTGGAGGCTCTTGTGACCCTGTTGGACCACCTAGCCCAATTCAACCTGATGGTGAGATTAAGACTCCCGAAGGTGAAGATATCGACTTAACGGGCTTGCTAAATACCGATGTGGCGAGTGACCCTGACAATGAAATTTCTTTCTATATTCCAGCAGATTCACTGCCAGAAGGCGTAGAAATTTCTGGTGATGGTGTGATTGCAGAATACGACGCATCAGGTGAAATTGTGGGTTACTCGATTACTGCTGATGGCTTGTCAAAGTTAACCCTAACCGGATTGGATGAAGACTTTGCTGGTTGTATCGACTTTACGATAGAGACCATTGAGACCTCGCCATGTAACGGTCAGACCGTAACCACAGAACAGACAATTAGCATTCAAGTTCTGCCTGTTGTTGATGACATTACAGTGGAAGCTGACTCCACGACAATTCAAGAAGACACAGCGACAGACCTTAATCTTGAGCTTGTGTTAGGTGACAGTGTCGAAGACGGTCAGCTAATCACTGGTGAGGGTAATAGTGCGACTGGTAAAGAGACCGTTAACTCTTTGACCATCACGATATCAAACGGCGGTACGCTGTCGGAAAGTCCTTCAGATACAGGTTTGTTGGTTGATAATGGCAACGGTACATGGACGGTTACAGACCCTAGCCGATTGAGTGATGTGTTAGTCACGCCTCCTGAACATTATAGTGGCGAAATTACCCTGACTGTGACAGCCAACATTACTGATGAAGCGGATTGTGTCACTGAAACCGATACGCAAGATAAAACCACGGTTGTGACTATCACGGTTGAGCCAGTCGCGGATGAGGCGAATTTAGTCACACAAGACATTATTGGTGATGAAGACACTTATATCTCATTGTCCTCACTCAGTGCAGAACTGATTGACCAAGATGGTTCTGAAAATATGTCTTTGGCACTAAAAGGTGTGCCTGAAGGGGCTGTCGTTGCGATAAAAGTGGGGGACTCATATGAGTTGGTTCCAAATAACGGCGCAGATGGCGGTACCTTCAACGGCAACCCTACTTATGAGTGGCAATTAGATCCAAGCCAGTTGGTTAACTTAGTGATTATGCCGCCAAGAGATTTCAGTGGTGATATGGACCTTGTGCTTGAGGCCATCACTCAAGAAATCGGTACCACAGAAATTCGTTATACCGAATCTGAATTTACCGTAGGGGTGAATCCTATCGGTGACAAGGTTGAGTTCTTCGACCTACCTGAACAGATGACGGGAAGTGAAGATGAAGGCATTGTTATTCCACTTGATGCGAATAGTTTCGAGACCAACAGTGATGAGTTCTTATTAATTACAGTCACGGTGAATGGGACTTCGGATCCTTCGGGTTTAACTGGGCTCGATAGAATTCGCATTGGTTCTGAAACAAGCTCTTTCACTAATGTTGGCGGCATTATACAAGCTACGATCCTCGTTAAAGCAAGTTCCGTTGATGAGCTTGAGTTCTTTGCTGGAGACGCTTGGGGCAACCTCGATATTACGATCACAGGTCAAACGGTTGACCAAAATACGGTACTCGGTAATTTGGTCACAGATACTGGCGAACCAAGTTCACAAGATATGACTTTGGTGATTACACCAGAGCCCGATGCTCCGTTGCTAAGCCTTGAATACCCATCAATTGTCGCTGAAGCAAGCGGCACGATTCCTCTTGGTTTAGACCTTTCTCTGGTTAACCCTGCCGATTCAGAAGAAGGTTTTATTACCATTTATGACATCCCAGCAGGTTTAACTTTCTCGCATGGTTCTATGGTTGATGGTCAGTATGTCGTGGAATTAGCGGATGTGCCTAATCTAGCGATTACCGGGGGCTATAACAGTGGTGATCAATTTGATCTAACGATTGAGCCATCAGCAGAAATTGGCAATAACCAAGCGGTTGGACTCCCACAAACCGTATCGGTTGAGTTTGTGGCTGAAGGTGACTCTACGATTACCGCAACAGATGACAACGATTTGCTAATTGGTGGTACAGGCTCGGATAGCTTTGTATTTGAATCTTCAGGTTTAGGCAGTGCAGATTCGCCGAGCTTCGATGTGGTTCAAGATTTTGATGCCTCACCAGACACGGATGCGATTGATTTGTCAGGAATCCTGGGTGGCTTAGGTATCGCGACGGGCATTGGTGCGACACAGTACCTCGATCTAGAAGAATCAACGGAAGGCGTAACGATTTCGATCAAGGCCAATGGAGACGATGACGTCCAACAAAATATCTTGCTCGCCGATGTGACGTATGATGATTTGTATCAGGGTGATAGCAGCAGTGCATTAGAAGCACAAATTTTACAAAAAATGATAGAAGACAATAATTTAACGCTGTAAGTTAGATGTACAGTCTATAAAAGGAAGTTTTAGATTGGTAGAACAAAAAGACAGCTGGCTAGGTTGTGTGGGGTGGTTATGCGAACATTTTAATGTGCGTAGCCACCCGTCCAAAATAGTGTCTGGCCTACCTTTAGTCGAAGGAAAGCTCAATGAGTCCCTTTTCCCAAGAGCGATTGAGAAATCAGGGTTGACTCTGAGTCATGTAAAAAAAGAGTTGCTGACTCAATGTCAGTTTCCGGTTGTTGCTGTGAAATCAGCGACAGGAGCTCCCGTAGTTGTTATCCAAGGCGCTGGTGATGACTTTGATGTTTTAGATTGTGAAACTGATTCTAGTCAGACTATCTCGTTAAAAGAGTTGGTCGCACAAGTCGAATCGTACGTTTGGCAAGTCGGTGCTCAAGCGCTTGATGACGCCCGTGTTCAGGCACATGAGCGCAGTGATAGTAAAGCAAATACGCGCTGGCTTTGGCGTGTGGTCAAAGAAGTGAAACCTTGGTACCGAGACCTGTTTATCGCTTCGTTCTTGATCAACGTGCTTGCGCTAGTTGTTCCCCTGTTTACCATGAATGTGTACGACCGTGTTGTGCCAAACCAAGCGTTCAACACACTTTGGGTACTGGCCGCCGGCGTTGGTATCGTGGTTATTTTTGATTGGGTATTGAGAAGCTCACGAAGCTCTGTGACGGACATGGCAGGGCGCTATATAGACAATAAGCTGTCTTCCCAACTATTCTCAAAAGTCCTTGGAATGAAGCTCGAAAACCGACCGCAATCGGTAGGTGCATTCGCACGGCAGCTTCAAGATTTCGATAGCGTAAAAGATTTCTTCACTTCCATTTCTTTGGTAACGCTGGTCGATTTACCGTTTACTTTGTTGTTCCTTTTACTTATCGGTTGGCTCGGCGGTGCGATGATGTTCATTCCAGTTGCCATTATGCTTGTGCTGATCGTGCTCAGCATTGCCATGAAGGGCAAAGTAGAAAAAACGTTTGATGAAACTGCGCGTCTATCGACACAAAGACAAGCACAGCTGTTCGATTGTTTGACAACACTTCCCGATATCAAGCAGAACAACGCGGAAGGCATTACTCAAAAGCGTTGGGAGCAGACGATCTCCTCGCTATCTCAATGGCAGACTCAGTCTCGTCATTACTCAAATATCGTGACCCACTCAATTCAATCCAGTCAGCAGATTGTCACTATCACACTCATTATCTTCGGCGTGTATCAGATCTCCGAAGGTCTGCTCAGCATGGGTGGCTTAATTGCTGTCGTGATGTTGAGTGGCAGAGCCGCGAGTTCGGTTAATCAACTTTCACTTCTCATGCTGAGATTTCAGCAAACTCGTTCGGCGGTTGAAGGCTTGAACCAGATAATGGAGTTGCCTCAGGAAGAGTCGAAACACCAAGTGATAGACAAGGGTGACTTTGATGGTGGGGTGAGGCTTGATGAAGTGACCTTCTCTTATCCAGAGACGCAAAGCCCTGTATTGAAGGACATCTCACTGGAGATTAAACCGGGTGAGCGAGTGGGTGTGATTGGTGCTGCAGGTGCCGGCAAAACCACATTACTATCGATTGTTGCTCGCCAGTATCTACCCACGACAGGGCAAGCGTTCTATCAAGAAATTGATGGACAACTTTGGCCAACCAGTGTCTTACGAAGTGGTATGGGCTGGGTAGGGCAAAACACCAACCTTATTTTTGGTAGCGTATACGACAACGTGACCCTAGGTGCGACCAACGTTGACGAAGAGAAATTAAGACTTGCACTACAGCAGTCGGGTTTGAACGGCTATATGGGACGTTTAAGCAATGGCTTGGAAACGCCAGTTGGCGAGGGCGGCCGGTTGCTCTCTGGGGGCCAACGTCAAGCTGTTGCCATTGCAAGAGCCCTATACCGCTGTCCAAAATTATTGATTATGGATGAGCCAACCAGCGCGCTAGATAACCAAGCGGAAATTCAGTTCTTCAATGCACTGCAAAGCATGCCGAGAGAAACGTCTATGCTGATCAGCTCGCACAAGTCTTCCTTCTTGATGATGTGCGATCGAGTGATTGTTCTAGATAAAGGTCAGATAGTCTCGGAAGGTGAGCCCAAAGATATTTTATCTCTGCAGAAGAGAAGCGTACCCAAAGGAGCGAGCCGCTTTAAGACGGTTTCAGTGGTAAAGGGAGGTCGTAATGAGTAACGATATTCAATGGACCAATAACCACTTAGCATTTCGTTCACGTAAGTTGATTTGGCTAAGTGCACTGTTGATTGTGTCGATCATTGGCTGGGCGACGTGGGCAACTCTCGAAGAAGTGGTGATTGGTGAAGGCAAAGTGGTGCCTAGCCTTTCCGTACAAACGATCCAGAGCTTAGAAGGCGGTTTGGTTCAAGAGATCATGGTGCGACAAGGTCAATCTGTGGTGAAAGGGCAGCCTCTGGCGAAATTAGAAGACACGCGTTTTAAGGCGGCATTTTTAGAGTCGGCTCAACAAGCGGATACTTTGCTGGCTCAACAGTTGAGGCTAAAAGCCGAACTCTCAACAGTGGTGTTAAACAACGATGCTAAAGAGTGGTATGAGCGAGTGGTATTGGTGCCACAAGACATTGTTGTCGATGTATCAAGCCACCCTGCATTAATGAACGCCAAAGCGAACTATCTTGAGCGTTTGGGGCAATTAAAGTCGGAACTGGAAGAGGCGGCACTACGTATCGAGCAACAAGCTCAGGCTCGTGTTGATACGCTGAATAACATTCAGACTCTTGAGAGCAGTTTAGATATCGTGATTCGAGAGCGCAACATGCTCAAAGATGTGGTGGCCAGCGGTGCGGTCGCAGAAGTTGAATTATTAAAACTGAATCGCGATGTAGTAAAGCTTAAAGGTGATATTGCGAGTTCAAGAGTGGCAGCTCAGAAACAGATGGCGGCGTACTCAGAATCTATTGCCGATCACCGCAGCATCGCATTGGATTTTAGAACCAAGGTGCAAGGTCAGCTCAACGAAGTAACCAGCAAAATCGCGCAACTTAACGAAAGCCAACAGGCAATCGCCGACCAACTTAAGCGAACGGAAATCGTAGCGCCTGTCGACGGCACGGTGAAAGAGATCTTTGTTCGCACCATCGGTGGTGTTGTCCGCCCTGGTGAGCCGATTATTGAGCTGATCCCATCCAACAGTCAGCTGATTGTGGAAGCTAAGATCTCCCCTCAAGATATTGCCTTTGTTCACAAAGGGTTAGACGCCACCATTAAGTTTTCGGCTTACGATTTTGTGATTTATGGCGGGCTAAAAGGCGAGGTGACCTACGTGAGTGCCGATGCCTTGCAAACTGAAGACGGCAACGCGTATTACCGAGCCCATATTCAATTAAACGAAGACCAGCAACAAAACTCTGCCTTTAGCATTATCCCAGGGATGCAAGTGGCGGTTGATATCTTAACCGGTGAAAAAACAGTATTGAGTTATTGGTTAAAACCTATTTTACGAGCTAAGGAAAACTCACTTCGCGAACGATGAAGTGAGTTAAAGCATAAATATAAAAGGAAGTGTAATGCATTCAAAATTCTTACTCTCTTCTTGCTTACTCATGAGCGGACTGTCTCAAGCAGCCTCATTAGAAGAGTCCGTGGCCTTTGCCATAGACTATAGCCCAGAGATATTGGCGCAGTACTCCCGATACCAATCGGTGATAAGAGACGGTGACGCTGCCGGTGGTTTGTATATGCCGCAAGTCAATTTGTACGCAGCGGCAGGTTATGAAGAGACGCGCTACAACAGTGGTAGCAAACTTGATACCGACGACCGAGGCCTAACACGAACAGAAATTGGCGTTAAAGTCTCTCAGCTACTGTTCGATGGTTTCAAAACGACTTCGAATGTCGACCGTTTAACTTATGAAGCGGAAGCGGAGCGTTTAACGCTGATTTCTCGTGCTGAAAATGTGTCACTGGATGTAGTGCGAAACTACCTTGATATTCTGAAAGCAGAGACGCTTTTGGAGCTTTCCAAACGTAACGTGAAAGAGCACCAAGAGATCTATCAAGATATCCAGGATAAAAAGAGCAAAGGTTTAAGTAGTAATTCAGACTTAGCTCAGATCTCGGCTCGTGTCGCGACGGCACAATCTTCATTGATCGCGGCTCAAAACAATCTGTTTGATTTGCAGACCCAGTACTTACGATTAGTGGGTAAGCCTGCGGTGAACTTGGTGTATCCACGTTTTGATTACGCTCTGTTACCAAGTTCTGCTGAAGTTGCTCTTGAACAGGCTGTCGAGAATCACCCAGAAATCAAAGCCTCGTTGCTTGATATCGACGCCGCTCGTAAAGAGATGCGTAGAGAGAAAGGCGATTACTACCCAGAGGTCAAATTAGAGCTTCACGCGAATAAGAATGACAACGTCTCAAACCCGCCAGGTGGTGTCGACGAAGATGCGCGAATCATGCTGACCATGGATTACGATCTGTTTAATGGTTTTTCTACAGATTCACGTGTCGAATCATCAGCGTGGCGCGTAGAAGAGGCTAGAGCGATTCGAGTCAGAACTGAACGCGAAGTGAAAGAGGGGACTCAACTCGCTTGGAATGCTTACAAAATGCTCGAACAGCAAAAGTCTTTGCTTCAACAGAACGTCGATGCTGCCAAAATAGCCGAGCTAGGTTATATCCAGCAATTTAATGTCGGCAGACGAAGCCTACTGGATGTTCTCGATGCCAAGGTCGAGGTTTTCTTAGCTCGACGAAATTTCATCAGCACTGAATACGATCAGACATTGGCAGCATACCGAGTATTGAATGCGATGGGTATGTTGACCTACGCATTGAGGGTTGAACACCCAGACGAGTGGCAAGGGGAGAACAAGTAATGAAACATTTTAAACTCGCACTACTTAGTTCTATTTTGTTGATGGGCTGTGCAGAAACGCCAGACACCACCATGACTCGCCACCAAATTGATGATTTAGCGGATAACGACCGTGATGGTGTCATCAACCAACGAGACCTGTGTGCAGACACACCTGAAGGCGTAACCGTTGATATCAAAGGCTGTGCTAACTGGAAGATCGTAGAAGACGTTGAAGTACTCAGCGTGGCATTTGATTTCGATAAGCACGACCTTAAACCAGAGCATACAGCGGTGTTGAATGAGCTAGTTCGTTTGCTTGGTGAGCAACCGGACGCTTCAGTAACCTTGGTGGGTGATACCAGCTCAGAGGGTACCAACACTTACAACAAGGCATTGGCTAAGAAAAGAACGGGCGTTATCCGAGACGCACTGATCGACCGCGGAATCGATAGCAAGCGTATCTTTGAACAAGAATTTACGCAGATAACCAGCCTAACTCAGCATCTTCACAAGCGTAAACGTAGAACCATTGCTGTGTTAAAAACCGAGAGTATGGAAGTGAATCCATCTTGGAATATTTTCACCTCAGAGATGCAGTTAGATAGTAACAGTGACGTTGAATCTAAGATAATGATTGACCCGGAAGGAGGCCAGTAATGAAGAGTCTATCGAATAAATCTGGCTTACTGCTTGCCACTATACCGGTCCTTTTCTCACCAGTAATATTAGCGAATGACGTCACTGAGATCGGCTTAGTCGCTATTGAGCCTAATATGGAAGCCTTGGTTGAAGACTTGCTTAAGAGTCAAGAGATCGACTTGGAGCTTTTGTTGAGTGACAGCGTGCCAGAACAAATGATCATGCAGCGTTCGCGTGTGGGTATTACTTCGAAAAAGTGGACCGACAAAGAGATGGCAAGGTTTGACATGCGCTACGGTTATAGACCGACAGAGCTTATGTTTACTGCCGATGTGATTGCGATTCTGGCCAATGAGGATAACCCTGCTACCTCCATTACGGTTGCTGAACTTATCGATGTGTTTGGATGCTCGAATGATCCTAAGCACCCTAAATGGTCGTCAAGTAGTGATGCTCGCAACGGCGAAAGCCTCGACACTCATATGTTGCCTTTCGCCATTGACCATAACTTGAAAGGCCATACCACCTTTTCGAGTTGGGTTGAGTGCGGAACCGATGGAGAATATGCACATACTCAATTCCTATCGGACTTGCCGCATCTTATAAACAAGATTGAAGACGAAGAGGCGGCGATTGGTTACACCGTATACTCGGATCAAATCTCTGATGTGAAATGGCTAAGTGTTGTCGATAACTTAGGGGTAAATTACGACCTTAACAAAGAGACCATCCTCTCTGGGCGTTACCCATTAGCGACTGTGTACTACATGTACTTGAACATCCCTGCACACCGCAAAGGGTTTACTGAACAAGAGAAATTCTTTATTGACCTAACTCTTTCAGAAGCACATCAAGAAGTGTTGAATCAGTACGGTTTCATCAGTTTGCCACCAGAAGCGATTCAACGTAACAAAGTGAGATTGTCGCTTGAAGAGCCGGCTATCGAAGGTGGTTATAAATAATTGGGATGTCGTATTGTAACCATTATGGAAGAGTGCTATTCTCACTTCCGTAATGGTTCTCAACGTGACGGATTACGTTATTCGGCGATGAATTTATCTAGCGGGCATGTATGCCCGTTTTTTTTCGCCTAAAATTTGTGGCTCAACAGGTTGCTGGTTGATTGGTCACGTATAATGAGTCACGTCTAGTGATTTGAATAAGCAACATTAATGAAAAGTCTTTCTGCCCTCACCATACTATTAGCTCTCAATATATTGTCTTTCTCTGTATACGCGAGTGAAAGCTGGTGGCTGCGAACCGTGTTTAACACGAGCCCCTCTCAGCCTAGTTCCCAGCACTATATTAACGACATAGATTTAATGGATTGTGGCGAAGTCGAAGGCACTCAGTTGTGCAGTGACCTAACGCAGTACTACGATCTTGATGTGTATGTAGAGTTGGACTTAAGAGAATCAAGTGTTGAAGCCGTTCGTTTCACCCTGCCATATTCCAAATTAAGTTATACCAAACTTCAAGCTTACCTACGCCAAGATGGTTTTGCGCTCAGTTCAATTCGTATTGGGGAAGATGAGTTCGATGTTGTGAGCCAACTTGAGCAGGCAGAAAGGGAAGGAGTAAGTGCTGACATCGTGGACAAGCGGTTGATCGAGTTTATGAATGGTTCGCACAACTCTTCGGAGCAAATAAGCCGGTGGAATGTCCCTAATGTTGAATCACCTTGGGTTGAGCTCATCAATGACGGTGCGAGTCTGACCGTGGAACTTAATCGCTTTTAATCACTCAAATTTATAGAAAGTGTTATTTTTCATTCGAGTAAACCACCTTTTTCGTAGAACGCCTGAGAGCCAGACAGCAAGCTATTATTGATTTGAGTGTTGGTTTTTCTGTTGCTCTCACAGTTTTAGCAAGCGTTTACCTTTGCCATTTGTTAAACGTTGAGCCCTCGGTAAAACGAGCATAGGATACGCTCAGTATTGATAAAGGAGACAACCCATGGTTGCAAAAGTAACGATAGCGCCACAAGGCCCAGAAGTATCTGAGCTGGTGCAAGGATACTGGCGTACAGCAGAGTGGGGCATGACCCCGAAACAACGTCTAGCTTTCCTTAAGCAACACATAGATCTTGGTATCACAACGGTGGATCATGCAGACATCTATGGTAACTACCAATGTGAAAAGTTGTTTGGTGAGGCACTTGCACTAGAGCCTGGCCTTCGTGACGAGATTCAAATTGTCACCAAGTGCGATATCAACCTGTGTGGTGACCACACTCCTGAGCGTAAGATCAATCACTACGACACCAGCGCACAGCATATCTACCAATCAGTAAATAACTCATTAGAGCGTCTAGGCGTTCACGATATCGATGTGCTGCTGATTCACCGTCCTGATGTATTGATGGATGCTGATGAAGTGGCAGAAGCGTTCGCTGAGCTGCACAAAGTCGGTAAAGTTAAACACTTTGGTGTTTCTAATTTTTCGCCACGACAGTTCGAGCTACTGCAATCTCGACTGGGCAAACCTTTGGTGACTAACCAAGTTGAAATCAACCCATTGAATTTCGACGTTGCCCATGATGGCACGCTTGATCAGCTGCAGATGAACCGCACTCGTCCAATGGCGTGGTCTTGCCTAGGTGGCGGTAGCATCTTCAGTGGTGAATCTGCACAAGCGGTTCGCGTTCGTGAAGAGCTTGAGGCGATTCGTTTAGAAGTGGGTGCTGATAGCATTGATCAAGTCATCTACGCGTGGGTACGTCGTTTACCGTCTAATCCTATTGCGATTATTGGCTCTGGTAAGATTGAACGCGTTAAGACAGCTGTTGATGCACTGAAAATCGAACTGACTCGCGAGCAATGGTATCGCGTGTGGGTGGCTTCTAAAGGTCACGGTGTGCCATAGAAAGCAATTCATATAGAAGCGAAAGCCAGCTAAGAAAGCTGGCTTTTTTGTGTTCGCCCGACCTATTTCTTCAAAACTGTGATTAAGGTGGAATAATTTTCAAAAACACTCATAATGCACTCTGTTTTTCACCAGTTGGATATTTCCATTGAGCACTTCAAAATTCTCTTCAATCGCCCTTAAACCTGAGCTTCTGCATACGTTGGATTCTCTTGGTTATACTGAAATGACGCCGATCCAAGCGTTAAGTCTTCCTACTATCCTAAATGGCAAGGACGTTATCGGTCAGGGTAAAACGGGTTCAGGTAAAACAGCTGCTTTTGGTTTAGGTGTGCTACAAAACCTGCGCGTTAAGCGTTTCCGTGTTCAGTCTTTAGTGTTATGTCCGACTCGTGAACTGGCAGACCAAGTAGCAAAAGAGATTCGTACGCTTGCTCGTGGCATTCACAATATTAAAGTGCTGACACTATGTGGTGGTATGCCAATGGGGCCGCAAATTGGCTCACTAGAGCATGGCGCGCACATTCTTGTAGGTACACCAGGTCGTATTCTCGATCACCTAGAAAAAGGCCGCATTGACTTGTCTGAGCTGAACACGCTTGTGTTAGATGAAGCGGACCGCATGCTAGAGATGGGCTTCCAAGACGCGTTGGATGCAGTTATCGATGCAGCACCAAAAGAACGTCAAACTCTGCTATTCAGTGCGACTTTCCCTAAACAGATCAAATCTGTTGCAGACCGCATCATGCGCAACCCTGAAATGGTGAAGGTTGAATCAACGCACGATCACTCAAGCATCCAACAACACTTCTACAAGTTAGAGGGTTCTGAAGCTCGTGATGACGCTCTAGAGTTGCTGTTACTTCATCACCAACCAGAATCTGCGGTTGTGTTCTGTAACACTAAGAAAGAAGTACAGAACGTAACTGACGAACTTAGCCACCGTGGCTTCAGTGTTATCGAGCTGCATGGCGACATGGAACAGCGTGAACGTGACCAAGCTTTGGTCCAGTTCTCAAACAAAACCATCTCGATTCTAGTAGCGACTGATGTTGCGGCTCGTGGTCTAGACGTTGATAACCTAGATGCAGTATTCAACTTCGAGTTATCTCGTGACCCAGAAGTTCACGTACACCGCATTGGTCGTACAGGTCGTGCAGGTAGCAAAGGCGTGGCGATCAGCTTCTTTAGCGAAAAAGAGATGTACCGTGTTGCTCAAATTGATGAGTACATGGACATGCCGATTGAGCCATCTGAGTTACCGGCAAAACCAATTGCTAAGCCTTACTACTCAAACATGGTAACCATCCAGATTGATGGTGGTAAGAAAGCTAAACTTCGTGCGGGTGATATTCTTGGTGCACTGACTGGTCAAGGTGGTATCGATGGTAAATCAGTAGGTAAGATTAACTTATTCGCAATGCGTGCTTACGTAGCGGTAGAGCGTTCTGTTGCTAAGAAAGCATTGAATAAGATCGAATCAGGCAAAATGAAGGGCCGTCAATTCCGAGCCCGAATTCTGAAGTAATTCGAGATTCTAGCCCTTTACTGTCACATTAAGCGCGGTGCAGTAAAGGGTGTCTCTTAATGGGGTGGTCTATTTACCCATTCTATATAAGGATTAATCTGCTCTCTATTCATCGGGCCTTATCGAATAAAGGTCGTTCAGATGTTTCCCTTCGTTAAGATACCAAGTCATCGCTTCCTGCCGGTTGCTCGCTATTATGGTCATAGTAGTTACTTTCCCATCGTCAAAATAGCAAAGCTCGTATTCTAACGCGCTGGTATTTTCAGGAATAGCGGCCATAAGCTTCCCTCCCAAATACTGTTCATTCGATACTCATTTAAAGCGTCAGCTATTTCCAACTTGCATTTCAAATAAGCAAAAAAGCCGAATAATATCACTGCTAACAATAGGTTTTATTTTAATAATTTGCCGAAATAGCTTATTTGGCAAGGCTAAGTCTCAATTTATCTGAAAGTTTTACGAGAACTTGCTTTTATAGCTAATGTTATAAGATCAAGAGTAAATCTATCTTGTCGTTTGGGTTTACTGATTTGTAATAGGCTGTGAGAGGGTGTAATGAGAAAATGCCGTTGGTTACTTCTATTTGTCTGTTTCCTATTTGTTGGATGCGGCACTAAATTCGCTTATAACAACATCAGTTGGTTTGCGGTGAGTTACATAGAAGACTTTGTTTCTCTCTCTAATAGCCAAGAGTCTGAGTTAGAGGCTCGTTTAGACTCTCTTCAAGCATGGCACAAACAAACTCAGCTGCCGCTTTATATTGAACAGCTACAAGTGCTGAAAAATATCAATCGTTCAGAGTTGAGTCCCGCTTTTGTTGTTGAGCAAAGTGAGCAAATAAAGAATCACATTCGAACCATCGTTAATAAATTCTCTCCTGATATTTATGCGTTAAGTATGCAGCTTACCCCAAAGCAGGATAGTGAATTCTTAATGAGCTTTAGAAAAAAGCAGCAAGAGTTTTACGAAGAGAGATTATCTTTGAATGATGATGATTCTAGAGAACGATATCGCGAGCGAATAGAGGAACGACTAGAGCGATGGTTAGGATCGGTATCTAAAGAACAACAACAGATTATTATGACGTGGTCTCAAGAGTGGATAAATACCAATGATGGCTGGCGAGAGTATCAAAATAATACTTATCAAGATCTCACTCTGCTCATGGAAAAGAAGAGCGACTTGCATATCTCTCAGCCGATTATTATGAAGTTGCTTTTGAACAATGAGTCTTATTACCCTGACGGTTTGGAATCTCAACTCAACAAGAATATGCAGACATCCGCCAAGTTCTTAGTGGACATCGCAGCGGTAAGTAGTGATAAGCAATGGTCTTATTTCATGAATGAATTAGAGAGCCTTGAGTCAACATTGATTACCTTGCAAGAGTAGGGCGCAAGTAAGCCTTGCCAATAAAAGAAAAGGCTACTCTAGAAATATAGAGCAGCCTTTACTTATTCTAATTATTGCGAATGCACTTAACCTCGGCTGCTCATCAGGAGCTTTGGAATTGCACCTTTGGCTGTCTTCGATATTTTCTGCATCAACTGGAAGCTAGGTTGGTATATACCGTGGTCACTCTGCAACTCATCAATCATTAATAACCATAGTCTTGCTGTCATCTCTGAATCGGCTAACGCTCTGTGGAAAGTACCATCGTTATCGATACTCTTGAAACGCACAAGGTCACCTAACTTATGAGTTGGTGCGTCTTGGATAAGGCGGCGAGCGATCAGCATTGAGCATGCAAATTGTCCACTGTAATCACGACCAATATTTTCTAACTCTGCATCAAGAAAGCGCTTATCAAATGAGGCATTATGAGCGACTAATTGGCTGTCTTGAATGAAGTCTGCAAATTCATCCATCACTTCTCCACAGCTTGCAGCACTGCTTAACATACGATTAGTGATTCCGGTATAGCCCTCAATGAACCCACTCACGCGAAATCCCGGGTTCATCAGTTGTTGAAAGGTGTCGACCACTTCGCCATTAACGAGTTTCACGGCACCAATTTCTATCGCTCGATCGCCCATATTTGGGGACAAGCCAGTGGTTTCGAAATCGAGAACGATAACGGAGTCTGCGGAGTGTGGAGCCATGGTGTTTCCTAATAACTGTTTATCTGTATCGCTTTATATAAGCGTTGGTATTGCCATCGGTGTAGCCAGCTTATTGCGGGTTATCACTGATAGTGAGCTCAGTGTAACCTGTCGAATCATCATGCTCTCTGCTGAAGGTCAAGGTATCGTAGCGATGAAGAATCAATTCAGCGGTGGTTGCGATGATGGTTCCTTCAAGTAAATGACCACCAATCACATCGCCATTCTCATCAGCTACCGAAATGTGAACGTGCTGGTGGTTCGGCGTTAGTGTTGCCATGACCGACACGATTTCGAACGGCGCTTGAATTAACTTTGTATGGTTTGCGTTTGCTAAGCGAATATTGAGTTGGGAGACACAGCCCACACAAGATGCAATAGAGCCCGCTGCGACATTATGTTTGGTCACTAGCTTTTGTAGTTCAAGCTTTAAGTCTTGGCCTCGGGTTAATCGTGTTGCAATTGGGGTGATCATTGGCTTCCCTCTAACTCTCACTGGTTTACAGAACAAAACGAAGCCTTAGTTGGCTTCGTTTTGTCATAATTTGGCAATACGCTGTGGCTTGAAATCAAGCTCGGTTAATTACTTGCCTTCTTTTGCTTGCTGTTCTCTTTTCTTCTTAGGAACAAAGTTCAGCACCGAAATAGGCACTTCTTTACGTGGTTCGAAACCTTCAACCACGCGGCGTTCAATTAAGTGACCAAGGCGCTTTTCAATAATGCATAGGTTCTTGAAGTTATCTTTTGATAAGAAAGAGATCGCTTCACCCGTTGCATCAGCACGGCCAGTACGTCCAATACGGTGAACGTAATCGTCTGCTGGGAAAGGCATATCGTAGTTAACAACGCGTGGTAGGTTATCGATATCAATACCACGTGCAGCAACGCCCGTTGCCACTAGGAACTTAAGGTGACCTTTCTTAAAGTCCGCTAAGATCTTTTCACGAATCGCTTGGCTACGTCCACTGTGGAACGCTTCAGCTTGAATGCCACGTTTCTCAAGTTGAGCAACCAATTTTGCTGCACCATGCTTGGTTTCGATGAAGATAAGCGCTTGATCCCAGTTACCTTCAGTAATCATGTGGCTCAGTAGTGCCGATTTACGGTCTTTATCTACTGTTACTAGCCATTGCTCAATGTTCGCTTTCGAAGCGTCTGTCTTGGCAATTGAAATCTCTTCAGCATCACTGATAGCACTCTTCGCTAGTGCACGAACCGGTGTAGAAAGCGTTGCTGAGAACAGCAGGTTTTGCACATCTTGCGGTAAGCGAGCGATGATCTTGTTGATGTCTTCGATGAAGCCCATGTCTAGCATGCGGTCTGCTTCATCCAGTACTAACACTTCAACCTCATCAAAGTGAACCGCGCGCTGTCCGTACATATCGATCAAACGTCCTGGTGTTGCCACTAGAATATCAACACCTTCAATCAGACGATCTTTTTGATGTTGGTAAGAGACGCCACCGTACATTGCTAAAGACGTTAGGTTTAAAAACTTCGCGTACTTCTTGATGTTTTGCTCAACTTGAACCGCCAACTCACGCGTTGGTGTAAGGATCACAGCACGGATGCGTTTCTTACGTTGTGTTTCACCTTTACTTAGCATTTCTAAGATAGGGAGAACAAAGCTCGCAGTTTTACCTGTACCTGTTTGTGCTGCCGCAATAAGGTTCTTACCAGAAAGTACAATTGGAATTGCTTTTTCTTGAATAGAGGTTGGCTTTTCGTAGCCTTGTTTTGCAACGGCTTTAACAATAGGTGAGCTTAATCCAAGCTTGGAAAATGGCATAAGTTTCTCGGTATGATTTGGCTAAATAGCGATGGAAAGGTTCAACAATCTTATACAAGGATAAGATTAATGGCGGCATTCTACCATGTTGCTTGTGTACTGCTAGCAACATACACACTTTAGTTGGATAATACTGGCTCAACAACACGACGATAAGACAGGGAAGTATGGAAATTACACCAGATGAACGCGAAGCCGTATATAAAACGATTTTTTCTCGCCGAGATGTTCGTGGTCAGTTTCTTCCTGATGAGATCCCTGAAGACGTATTGATACGTGTGTTAACTGCGGCGCACCATGCGCCTAGCGTTGGCTTTATGCAACCTTGGGACTTTGTCGTTGTTCGTGATATCGAAACCAAGCAGCAGATCAAAGCGGGCTTCAATCAAGCGCATGCAGAATCCGCTGAAATGTTCACCGATGAAAAGCAGGCGATGTATAAGCGCTTAAAGTTGGAAGGTATTGTTGAATCACCTATCGGCATCTGCGTGACATGCGATCGCAATCGAACTGGAAAGGTTGTGCTCGGCAGAACCATTAAACAAGAGATGGATTTGTACAGCACAGTCTGTGCAGTTCAAAACTTATGGCTTGCGGCAAGGGCAGAAAACCTAGGGTTAGGGTGGGTAAGTATCCTTCACGACTCAACACTACGTGATGCTCTAGATATCCCAGAGAACATCGATATCGTTGCATATTTGTGTATCGGCTACGTTGATCACTTCAAAGATAAACCAGAACTTGAAACCATGGGTTGGCTACCAAGAAGAGATGTCAACTCGGCGATTCATGAAGGGAAGTGGAACCCTAAGCAGTTAGAGGCAGATGAAAAGTAACGGCTGCGCTAGGATAGCTAATATTAAGATCTAAAAAAGGGCTCATTGAGCCCTTTTTGATATTTGTTTTAGACCGTTAACTGAGCTCTTAAGCGATTTCGATCTTCTCAGCTTGGTTCTGTTCTGCCATAGACAGTGCAAGTGCTTCTGCAACCTTAATACCGTCGATACCAGCAGACAGGATACCACCTGCGTAACCTGCGCCTTCACCTGCAGGGAAGAAGCCCTTTAGGTTGATGCTTTGGAAGTCTTTGCCACGCTTGATACATACCGGAGAAGACGTACGAGTCTCAACACCCGTTAGTAGGCCGTCTGGCGTAGAGAAACCTTTGATCTTCTTCTCGAACGCTGGGATTGCTTCACGAATCGCTTCGATTGCAAAGTCAGGCAGCGCTTTTGAAATGTCCGTTAGGTGGATACCCGGTGTGAATGATGGTTGTACATCACCCAGAGCACTTGGATCGCGACCTTTCAGGAAGTCGCCAATTTTCTGTGCTGGAGCATCGTAGTTCTCGCCACCTAGTACAAACGCGCCGCTTTCTAGTTCACGTTGTAAACGGATACCCGCTAGAGCGTCACCTGGGTAATCGCGTTCTGGATCGATACCAACAACGATTGCGCTGTTTGCGTTACGTTCCGCACGAGAGTATTGGCTCATACCGTTAGTTACAACGCGACCTTCTTCAGAGGTTGCTGCAACCACAGTACCACCTGGGCACATACAGAAGCTGTATACAGTGCGGCCATTCTTGCAGTGGTGAACCAGTTTGTAGTCCGCAGCACCTAGAATTGGGTTGCCTGCGTTCTTACCAAAACGAGCTTCATCAATCATTGACTGTTTGTGTTCGATACGGAAACCAACAGAGAAAGGCTTCGCTTCCATGTAAACGCCACGGTCGTGTAGCATTTCGAACGTGTCACGAGCACTGTGGCCAACAGCTAGTACAACGTGGCGAGACTTAATCTCTTCACCGTTAGAAAGCGTTAAGCCTGTGATTTGACCGTCTTCCATGTGAACGTCGTCTACGCGAGTACTGAAGCGAATTTCACCACCTAGCTCAATGATAGAAGCGCGCATTTTCTCGATCATGGTAACCAGCTTGAAGGTACCGATGTGCGGCTTACTTACGTATAGAATTTCTTCTGGTGCGCCAGCTGCAACGAACTCTTCGATTACTTTACGGCCGTAGTGTTTTGGATCTTTTACTTGGCTGTATAGCTTACCGTCAGAGAATGTACCAGCGCCACCTTCACCAAACTGTACGTTTGATTCCGTGTTCAAAGTGCGCTTACGCCAGAAACCAAAAGTATCTTTAGTACGTTCACGAACTTCTTTACCACGCTCAACGATGATTGGGTTGAAACCCATTTGAGCAAGCACTAGACCAGCGAATAGACCACAAGGGCCAAAGCCGATAACAACAGGGCGCTCAGTTTGATTCTCAACAGCTTTAGCGACAAACTTGTACTCCATGTCAGGAGTCACTTTTACGTGTGGGTCGCTGATAAAGGCTTCTAGTAGCTCAGCTTCGTTTTCAACGAGAACGTCCAGCGTGTAGATAAGCAGGATCTTTGATTTCTTACGAGCATCGTAGCCACGTTTAAAGATATTAAAAGAGATAACCTGATCTGAGTTGATGCCAAGCTTCGCTTCAATCGCTTCTTGAATGGCAGACTCTTCGTGGTCTAGTGGAAGTTTAATTTCGGTTAAACGTATCATTTCGATGTCTCGTTCTTATAGGTGTCTTAGCTAGACCGCTTCTAGTGAATGCAGAGTTTGGTGTAACACTGATGTTGGGAAGAAGCGATAAGCTCACAATGGCGCGCATTTTACGAGAATTTGATTTATCTGTCATACTAATTTGGAAACATGAAGCAAATAGACATGATATTAGAGCCGTATGATGTTGAATTTTGCTTTGGGATGAGTATTATCCCCATTCTTCAATTTTGACTAACTTATAGAGCAGAGCATCATGGCATTTGTCGTAGGCGATAATTGTATTCAATGTAAATACACAGACTGTGTGGCAGTGTGTCCCGCAGATGCGTTCCATGAAGGCCCCAATTTCATGGTAATTAACCCAATCGAATGTATTGATTGTGGCTTGTGTGTACCTGAATGTGATGCTCAAGCGATCTTCCAAGAAGATGAGTTGCCAGAAGATCAAAAGATCTTTATCGAAGTGAACGCAGAACTTGCTGAGATTTGGCCTGTGCAAACAGAAGTAAAACCAGCGATGGATGATGCGGAAAAGTGGAATGGTGTGCCTGATAAGTTGGCAATGCTAGAGAAATAATCCTTAAAAGCTCAAATAAAAAGGCGTACTGATTTAATCAATACGCCTTTTTTAATATCTGCACACTGCTTGTTAGTCAGTGAGTGAATGAGCTCTAACTATGTTGACGACGCATATTGTCAAGAATGATACCTGTCGCCATTGCTACGTTTAGAGATTCAGCGCCACCGAATGCTGGAATGGTGATTTTGTCCGTCACGAACTTAGCCGCATGTTCACGGATACCGTGAGACTCGCTGCCCATCAGCAAAATGCCATTTGCAGTGAAGTCAGTCTTATGAACACTTTCACCTTTTAAAAACGCGCCGTAAACTGGCAGGTTAGCTTGCTCTAAGTAAGCCGGTAAGTCTGTTTGGCTTACGTGTACTCGGCCAAAGCTACCCATGGTCGCACTGATCGTTTTAGGATTGTATGGGTCAGCGCAATCGCTGCTCGCAACGATATGCTTAATGCCATACCAGTCTGCTACGCGAATGATCGTACCTAGGTTGCCCGGGTCAGATACACCATCAAGCGCGATCATCAAACCTGTCGCTTCCGGTAATTCAACCTTTGGAATCTCAACCACGGCAATTGCCGCATTGTTACTGACCAAAGTACTCGCTTTGGTTAGATCGTCTAGCGAGGCTTCAACACAATCAAACTCAATCAGTGATGCGTGATTTTCAGATAAGAAATCAGCAGTAGCAAAGACGTTCTTCACGACTAAGTCACTATTGAATAGCTCAAGAACGTTCTTTTCACCTTGAACTAGAAACAGGCCGTGGGCTTTACGTTGTTTCTTTTGGCCCAAAGCACGAAGGAGTTTTAATTGGTTTTTTGAAATCATGTTTTTATCCTAGATATAAGCCCGCGCATTATAGAGCAAAGGTTAGATAACCAAAAGTGCGATAAGCTAATGCGATCCATATAAAAGCAAAAGCGACCCACTGAAAAAACAAGAGCGCACTAAATAGTGCGCTCTTATAGGGTCAACTTAAGCTCAACAGAACCTGATAAGCTTAGCCTACTGCTTAATACGGTACAGGATAGCGCTTAAAGACGGTGTTGATATCAGTCAGAATCTCTTCAGAAAGCGGCTTGCTGAACGCTGCTATGTTCTCTTTGAGCTGTTCCATGGTGGTTGCACCAATAATGGTTGAGGTAACGCCATCCACTTGGTTACACCATGCTAAGGCGAGCTGACTCGGCGTGAATCCATGAGCGTTTGCCACTTCTACGTAGCCTTTAACTGCTTCATTAGCCAATTCAGTATCACGGAAAATGCCTTTGCGCTGCATGCAAGTCCAACGGCTGCCTTCCGGCCTTGCGCCATCAATGTATTTGCCACTAAGCATACCGGCCGCCAAAGGTGACCACGGTAAGTAAGCGACGTCTTCATGCACGCAGTTTTCAATCAAATATGGCCAGTCTTTCGTGTGTAGCAGGCTGAATTCATTTTGGATAGAGACCATACGCGGCAAGTCATGCTTCTCGGCTAACTTTAGGTAAGTGTTAATGCCCCAAGTGCTGTCATCGGATAGACCAACGTGGCGGATTTTGCCGGCTTTAATACAGCTTGCCAGAGCTTGTAAGATCTCCAACATTTCAGCTTCATGCTGTTGTCGGTCGATGTCGCTAAAACGAATCTGATTCGGGAAATGTTTACCGAAGTGAGGTGTTGTGCGATTTGGCCAGTGAAGTTGGTACAGATCGATGTAGTCTGTTTGCAAACGCTTTAGTGATGCATCAACTGCGGCGATCACCGCTTCACCTGTGATAGGGCCACCGTTACGGACCCAAGGTAAGCCAGGGCCGGCAATCTTACTGGCAATGATCAACTCTTGGCGACGCTTTGGATTGCGTGATAACCAGTCACCGATAATCGTTTCGGTTTTGCCATAGGTGTCAGGAGAAGGCGGCACTGCGTACATTTCTGCAGTATCAATAAAGTTAATACCTTGGCTTAATGCGTATTCGATTTGTTGGTCAGCTTGTTGCTGAGTATTTTGCAGCCCCCAAGTCATGCTACCAAGACAGATTCGGGAAACGGGAATTTGACTACTTCCTAACTTTGAATATTCCATTGAATTCAGGATTCCTGTTGTTGGGTTCTCTGGTACTCGCATTATAGTTTTGAAAAGAGGGCGAGTGAGGAATGAAAACGAATATGAATTATTAGCACAAAATGGTAAGACAAGGTATGGCTTGAGGTACTTTAATGAGTCATTTCTCAGCGCTGTGAGCAGCAAGCATTAGTTGTGAAAATGGTATGCAAGAAGGGATTAGTGGAAAAGGTAATGTAACGACAGTTTTAGCGCATTCGAACGCCGAGTAATGAGTACTGCATTAGAAATAAAAAAGCTCTACCGGATAGTGAGTAGAGCGTTTTTATAGGGGTCTTAATGGTACTAGAGATCCATTCAGTTACTAGGCTGCGTTTGTATCGAACCCACCTTGGGTCTGCGCCTGCTTTAGAGCTTCCTGCCTTTGAACTTCTTTCTCAGTTAATACTGGCTGAAGTGTTTCCTCAGAGGCTTGAGGATAGAAAATGAAATATTTATTAATCGTCATAACTATATCTCCGTGTAACGTATGACAGATTCTGCATCAAGGATAAACTGTGATCATCATCCACTTTGTACTTTTTTTAGGCTGAGAGCGAAGGGCGTAGAATGCGTACAAAGCGACCGCTTATCATCCGTATGCAATATTGGAACTGACGAAACCCTCTGTTTTCAAGTATAGGAAGCCTCTCTAATTTCACACAATAATGATTTAGAGCAAATACATAGATGGTCAGGGGCGTAAGATGAAAAACCTCGCTACTGACTCTGCGTACGTATTATTTCTAATAACAAATTACTTATCAATGCGCCCTAACTATTAAGTCAGTAAATCAATTACTTAATCCATGGTGAGATGAATTATGGAAAAGCTTGTAGAACGTTTTCTGAATTACGTTACTTTCGATACGAAATCCGACCCTTCTAACCCACAGTGCCCAAGTTCAGCGGGTCAAATCACCTTTGCAGAAGTCTTAAAATCAGAATTGATCGCATTAGAGTTAGTTGATGTCTCTTTAGATCAAAATGGCTATTTGATGGCGAAACTGCCGTCGAACGTCGATTATCCAGTACCTGCGATTGGGTTTGTCGCGCACATGGATACCGCTCCTGACGCATCAGGTGCGAACGTGAAACCACAGATGATTAGAGATTACCAAGGCGGAACGATAGAATTAGGCACAAGTGGTGAGAGCTTAAACCCAAGCCAATACCCAGATCTTGATGCTCTTCATGGTCATGACCTTATTACAACCGATGGTACTACTCTGCTTGGTGCCGACAACAAAGCGGGTATCGCTGAAATCATCAGTGCTATCGCTTACCTCAAAGCAAATCCTGAAATTAAACACGGTGATATTTGCATTGGTTTCACGCCAGACGAAGAGATTGGCCGTGGTGCGGATTTATTTAATGTAGAAAAGTTTGGCGCCGAATGGGCGTACACTATTGATGGTGGACCTGTTGGTGAGCTGGAGTTTGAGAACTTCAATGCCACGAGTGCTGATGTTATCTGTCACGGTGTGAACGTTCACCCTGGTACTGCGAAAGGTAAAATGGTGAACTCGATGAACATCGCTGCGCAGTTCCAATTGATGATGCCATCACAAGAAACGCCAGAATGCACTGAAGGCTATGAAGGTTTCTACCACTTGAAGTCAGCGGTAATGGGTGTCGCTCGCTCTGAGCTTGGCTACATCATTCGCGACTTTGAGCGCGAAGGCGTAGAAGCGCGTAAGGCATTCATGCAACAAAAAGTGGATGAGCTAAATGAGCGTCTTGAGAAAGGCCGTGTTGAACTGGTTCTTACCGATAGCTATTTCAACATGAAAGAGATGGTTGAACCTCATCAGCACATTATTGAGTTGGCTAAGCAAGCGATGATCGAGTGCGATGTGGAGCCGATGATCAAACCGATCCGAGGTGGTACAGATGGTGCTCGCTTGTCATTCATGGGCTTACCATGCCCGAATATTTTTACTGGCGGTTACAACTTCCACGGTATTCACGAGTTCATTACCATTCAAGGCATGGAACAAGCGGTGAAAGTGATTGTTGAACTGTCACAACGCACAGCCGTTCACTACCAAAAATAGCGGCCTTTAGCGCGATATCTCTTTGTATTTTTGAGAGTATTCAATAATACTCTCTTTAAGCATAAGGGAGTACGCGATGAAAAAGTTAGTTTTACTTTGCACCCACTTAGCCGTGGGTGCTGTTGGTTTTGGGCTTGGTGTTTACGCATTACCCATCTTAATTGAGCCTGATTCTCCATCTTCGAGCTCAGTGCAAGCGATCAGCCAGCAGGCGATTTATACTGGTGAGTTCACTAAAGACCGCCAAGATAGCGATTTCTTGCACTGGGGCGAGGGGGTCGTGTCGGTCTCAGAAAGCGCGATTGCGTTTGAAGGCGAACTTGCTCCTGGACCGGACTACAAGGTCTATCTATCTCCTAAGTTCATTGAAACCGAGCAAGCCTTTAATGACAGTAAGAGCGAGTTACTCAGAGTCGGAGATGTCAAAACATTTGACCGGTTTATGGTTGAACTACCGGAAGGTACTGATCTTAATCGATTTAATACCGTTGTGATTTGGTGTGAAACTTTTGGCCAATTTATTACTTCTGCCAAGATAAAATGATAGCCTTCTAGGGCGTGTTGCTCTTTCGAGTTGATTTTCGCAGCGAGTTGCTGGGTATTTATACAAGACAGAGGCGTCGATGTGTTGCTAGCCTACATGAGAAGCCGATAACGTAGTAGAAATGACCAGCAAACGCTGCCCGAAGGGTTCGAGCTGGGCGACCCGCAAAAAGCGTTTTACTCTTTGTGAGGGATATTTGCTTAGAATGATTATGCTACATCTCCCTCGCCGCGATTAAAACGCTTTTGACTAGGCGTCCCCATCCGAACGAAATTTAACCGCGAAAGGTCAACACGCCCTAATAGTTAATATCAGAATGAACACGAGCGCTCTGGAGTTGAGCGCTTTTTCATAGCACTGATATTAGCGGCTTTCTTGTAAAGCTAAACGTTGTAGAGCTAAATGTTGTAATGCTAAGGATTAAGTAATGGAAAAAGTGTGGCAAGTAATAGATTTCCTACTCGCTCATAAGTTTATTTTTAGTGCGCTGATTATCAGTCTTATTTTAATCATCCGCCGAATCACCTTATCTCAAATTAGGGGTGACGTTGCTTTCCTTAGCGAAGACCAACGTAATTGGATGTCCCGTACTAAAAACGGCACCTTTGCGATTATTGTTATAACGCTTTTTCTTCTCTGGAAATCTGAAATCAGTGAGTTTGCTCTCTCAGTAACAGCAATTGCCGTTGCGATAGTGGTGGCGTCAAAAGAGATCATCTTGTGTTTCACCGGCTCTATTCAACGTGCTAGCTCACGCTCATTTAGAATTGGTGATTGGATTGAAGTGGGTAAAATCAGTGGTGAGGTGATTGAACACAACTTGATGGCGACTGTGATTCAAGAAATCGACTTGTATCATGGGCAATACCACTTCACTGGCAAGACCGCTACGCTGCCTAACAGCATGTTCTTTACTTATCCTGTAAAGAACCTCAACTTCATGAAGCGTTACGTTTACCATAGCTTTACGGTGACGGTGAAAGACTTCGTGAACCTGTACCCAATGGTGCCGGGTCTTATTGTCAAAATTGAAGAGCATTGTGAAGAGTTTATCGATGTTGCTCGTCGTTATAACGGCGTTATCGAAAAACACGCTGGTGTCGACCTTCCTGGCTCTGAGCCGCATATCCACATCACAAGCAGTTCAACCGGTGAGCAAGAAGTCCATTTTATGATTTTCTGTCCAACCGAGAAGGCGGTTCATCTAGAGCAAGAGATTCGTAAAGATTTCATGGAAGCATACGCTGAAGCATTTCCTGTCAGTGCTTAATCCTGCAGTCCGCTGAGCCCCAAACAAAAGAAAGCCGAGAGCGATAATATCGACTCTCGGCTTTTTTGTTCTAACTATCTGTTCGCTTAATCTAGGTCTGCCAGTGGCAACCAATCGACTTGCACGCCTGCTTGTTCAAACATATCTTGGCTCACTTTGATCTTGTCTCCCCAGCGAGAAAGAAAGTCTTCACTTTGCTCTGGGCAGTGAACCGCAGAAATACCGGTTTGGATGATTTTCGCTGCGCAGTTTGGGCAAGGGAAGTGAGTCACCCAGATTTCACAGCTGTCTAAATCACGCTTAGCAAACAAGATTGCGTTCTCTTCTGCGTGAAGCGTTTTTAGGTATTTCATCTCACGATCATCAGTGTCAGCACTATCCGATACGCCATGAGGGTAGCCATTAAAGCCAACTGAAACAATACGGTTGTGTTTGGTGATAACTGCACCAACTTGAGTGGACGGATCTTTACTCCAGGAACCGACTAATTCCGCCATTTGATAGAAACGTTTTGCCCATTTTGAAATCATTCGAATTACCTTAACAAGGAAGTATGAGTTTTTATTATTGAAACCATATTATGTTAGACAATATATACAGAGAGGGGAAGTAACAAACGTATATTTGATCATGAATTGTTGATGGTTTGTAAAGGGTTGATATATATCCAATTTCAATTTACAAGTTGAAACACTTTTGCGAGTTATAATTGATATTCCTCGGACATTTGAAGCAATTGTGTTACGTAACTTTTATGCTGTTCAATTTCTCATAAGTGACGGTATAACCATGCGTAAAAAGTTAATCCTTACGGCTCTTGCAAGCTCTCTTATTCTTGCTGGATGTGGGCAAGATGCCCAGAATGCCAAGCAAGCGCCATTACCTCTCGTAGCTGTACAGGATGTTAGCGTTATTTCTCATCAGCAAAGTAAGTCGTACATCGGCCGTATTGAAGCGGTTGAAGATACGGCAATTACTGCGCAGGTTTCTGGCTATCTTCAAAGCCGTCATTTCAATGAAGGGCAAATGGTCGAAAAAGGGCAGCTGCTTTATTCGATTGAGCCTTCATCATTTGAAGCTGAAGTCGCAAGTGCTAAAGCGGCCGTTGCTCAAGCTAACGCCAATCTTAAAAAGGCTGAACTAGATTTCAACCGTGGTAAGAACCTACTTCCTAAAGGCAGTATTTCTCAATCGGAATTCGATGCATTGACGGCAAACCTATTAGGTTCTCAAGCACAGCTTGAAGCTGGTCAAGCTCAGCTAAATGCCGCTAACGTTCAGCTTTCTCATACTAAGATTGTTGCGCCTTTCTCTGGACGTATTAGCGATACCAAAGTGAGCACGGGTGATCTGGTTTCTCCATCTTCTGGCGTATTAACGACTTTAGTTAGCTTAGACCCAATCCATGCATCGTTCAGTATCAGTGAGCGTGAGCGTATTGAGTTAGGTATGGACCGTATTGAAGGTGACGGCAGCAGCGATTCTGATCGTGTTGAGGTGCAAATCATGCTTGAAAATGGCGAAGCATTCGAACACCTAGGTCAGCTCGATTTCTTGGGCAACCGTATCAATCTAAACACTGGTACGATCGCGATGCGCGCGATTGCCGATAACCCAGACCAGCAACTTCTTCCTGGTCAGCACGTTCGTGTTGAGCTGCGTGAGAAGCAATCTATTGATGTTGTAACCATTCCTCGCCGCGCGGTTCAAACCGACCTTGAAGGCGACTTTGTTATGGTGCTAGTTGAAGGTGAAGCAGCTCCTGTCGCTGAGCGTAGAAACATTGAGATGGGTCGACAGGTTGAAGGGGGTGTGATTGTCCACTCTGGTCTAGAGAAAGACGATGCCGTTATTACTCAAGGCCTTCAGCGTGTTCGTAACGGTATGTCTGTTCGCATTCAACCTTCTGCGACTGAGCAAGCAGAGTAAGGGGCGGAGATATGTTAAGTCGTTTCTTTATTCAAAGGCCTAAGTTTGCCCTTGTTATATCCATAATATTGACGCTGGCAGGTGCGATCTCTCTCGCTATCTTGCCTGTGGCGGAATACCCAAAAATTAGCCCACCTTCGGTAAGTGTGTCTGCTTTTTACACAGGTGCAAGTGCAGAAGTAGTGGAACAGGCGATAGCCGACCCCATAGAAACGTCGGTGAACGGTGTTGAAGATATGATCTACATGTCTTCAAAGAGTGCTAACGATGGTTCATACAACCTTAACGTGACTTTTGATGTTGGTACTGACCCAGATATGGCTCAGGTCAACGTTCAGAACCGAGTTGCTCAAATCGAATCGAAGCTTCCACAAGAAGTTCGAATGGTGGGTGTCACTGTTAAAAAGCGTTCGCCAGACCTTTTGATGGTATTGAACTTCTATTCTCCAAATGGTGAGTACGACGATCAATTCCTGATCAACTACGTTAACCTAAACATTAAAGACCAACTGGCTCGTGTGAAGGGCATCAGTGAAGTTAACGTGCTAGGTGGTGGTGAATACGCGATGCGTGTCTGGTTAGATCCTGAGAAAATGGCTAACCTCAATATCACCACTTCTGACGTGAACCGTGCTTTGGCGGAACAGAACGTTCAAGTTGCTGCTGGTCGTATTGGTGCTGCACCTTATAACAACGCACAAGAAGTACAATTCAACTTGGTAACAAAAGGCCGACTGGAAACGGCGGATGAGTTTGAGAACGTTGTACTTCGTGCCACTCAAGATGGTTCAACGGTTTACTTAAAAGACATTGCACGTGTTGAGCTTGGTAAAAAGTTCTACGACGGTAATGGTAAATACCGTGGTCAAGATGCGTCGATCGTAACGCTGTCACTTCAGTCAGACGCTAACGCGTTGGAAAGTGGTAAAGCCGTAATGGCGATGCTCGACAACCTAAGCAAAAACTTTCCTGAAGGTGTTGCTTATGAAGCGAGTTACGACACGACAGTCTTCGTTGCTGAGTCGATCAAAGGGGTAGTAAAAACGCTGATCGAAGCTATTTTGCTTGTTATCGCAGTTACTTACCTGTTCTTGGGTAGTGCTCGTGCAACCTTGATTCCTGTTGTTGCGATTCCTGTATCTTTGATTGGTACATTTGCCATCATGCAGATGACGGGCTTTACCATCAACACGGTAACTCTGTTTGGTTTGATCTTGGCAATTGGTATCGTAGTAGATGATGCGATATTGGTTATCGAAAACGTCGACACCACCATGGCTAAAGACCCAACGATTTCACCGCGTAAAGCTACGCTGATCGCGATGAAAGAAGTGACGGGCCCAATTATTACTTCAACCTTGGTGCTACTCGCGGTATTCATTCCAGTTGCAATGCTTCCGGGTATTACTGGCATCATGTACCGTCAGTTCGCGCTGACTATCTGTATCGCGGTTGTTATCTCTTCGATCAACGCATTAACGCTGTCACCAGCACTGTGTTCATTGGTTCTTAAACAAGGTGGTGGTAACACTGCTCGTTGGTACCAAGCCTTTAACCGTGGCCTAGAATCCGTTACCAACAAATACGGTCAAGTGGCAGGTTTCTTAGTTAAGAAAGGCGTGCTGCTATTCACTTTCTTCATCGTGGCTTTGGCGGCTGTGACTTACTTTGCGAAGACAACGTCTACGGCGTTCGTACCTCAAGAAGATAAAGGTATTCTGCTGGTTAACGTTCAGCTTCCAGATGCGGCATCCTTGTCTCGTACTGAAGATGTAACCAAGCAATTACTAGAGATGGTTGAGCAAGAACCGGGTGTTGATGGTGTGACACTGGTTAACGGCTACGCATTCATGACGGGCGCTTCTGCGTCGAATGGTGCGTCGATGTTCATCAAGCTTCACGATTGGGACATGCGTAACGCACTGGATGGTCAACATTCAGCACAGGCTATCTCACAGCGTATTAATGGACGCGCTGCGACTGAACTGCCTCAGGCGATTGTATTTGCAATGGGACCGCCAGCGGTACCAGGTATGGGTGCAGCGTCTGGTTTTGAATTTGTCCTTGAAGACACTTTAGGCCGTAGCCGAACTGACCTAGCGATGGTGATGAATGACGTGATTACTGAGGCGACCAAGCAGCCTGAGATTTCACATACATTCAGTACTTTCCGCGCCAACGTACCTCACTACTATGTTGATATTGACCGTGAGAAAGCGCAGCAGCTAGGTATTCCGTTGTCGGAAATCTTCCAAACGCTACAAGGTAACCTTGGCTCGTTGTACGTGAACGACTTCACCATGTTTGGTAAGAACTTCCGTGTAACCATGCAAGCAGACAGTGACCACCGTAGCAGCATGGATGACCTACAACGATTCCACGTACGCTCTTCTGCTGGTGAGATGATCCCGCTAAGTACGCTTGTGACTTACGATCAGATCTTTGAACCCGATGTAGCATGGCGTTACAACATGTACCGCAGTGCAGTAATCCAAGGCCAGCCAGCACCGGGTTACTCAAGTGGTGATGCGATCGCGGCGATGGAACGTGTAGCGGCAGAAGTTCTGCCACAAGGTTACCAGTACGAATGGACTGGTATGGCTTACCAAGAAGTACTAGCAGGCAACCAAGCGATCTTCGCGTTCGCATTGGCACTGATCTTCATCTACTTGTTTATGGTGGCTCAATACGAGAGCTGGACAATACCTATTGCGATTATCTTAGTTGTACCCGTGGCAACCTTAGGTTCTTTCTTGGCATTGAACCTAACAGGCACACCGTTGAACCTTTACGCGCAGATTGGTTTGGTTCTCTTGATAGCCTTGGCCGCGAAGAACGCAATTTTGATTGTGGAATTCGCGAAAGTTGAGCGTGAAGAGAAAGATGTACCAATTGAAGATGCAGCCGTGAAGGGCGGTACATTGCGTTTCCGTGCTGTAAACATGACGTCTTGGTCGTTCATTTTAGGGATCTTCCCGCTTATCTTTGCGGCGGGTGCTGGTCACGTGAGCCAGAACTCTCTTGGTATTTCACTGATTGGTGGTCTGTTATGTGTATTACTAGCAGGTACGTTCCTAATCCCAGGCTTCTATGCATTTGTGCAGCGTAAACGTGAAAAAGCACACGGCGGTAATACTAAATTAGTGCCACTTGATGATGAGTAGAAGAGGTCACTCTTCATAAAGCGGATTCTTTGTAAAAACTTAATCCTTGTAAAAACTGAGGCTTAGCAGTGTGCTAAGCCTTTTTTATGCGTCAGAGTAATAAAAATGCTTTTTATATAATCAAATCTTTATTATGTGATAGAGCTAACACTCTATTTTGTGTTTTCTAATAAAATGATGTTTTATTGGTAAGCTGCTGTTTAATAATGAAATACAGGTGTTCAGCTAACGCTTGTATGCTCGAAACTATTTGCACAATAGTGTGAACTGTTTCAAAATTACGAAGTTATATTGAAATTTTTTGTGCATTGAGGTTCTTATGAAGGTCATTGATTTATTTAAACACCGAGGCGACAGCTTGTCATCGCAACACTCAGAGTTTATGCAATGGATGTCTCCAGCTCTTAGAGAGTACTGGGGCGACTTTCTGAACCGTACACAAAATAGTCACTTCTTTGCATGGGTTCGTGATCACCACAAACCTGCGGTAAACGAAGATGTGCCAGTAGAGCAACCAATCGTACTAAAGCCAGAAGCACAACTTGTGTTTGATGAGCTAAACGAGAAGATTGGTGAAGTTATTCATACTGGCGATTGGATCAATGTAAGCCAAGATCGCATCAACCAATTTGGTCTTGTGACTGAAGATATGCAGTGGATCCATACTGAGCCAGAGAAAGCAGAAACTGATTCTCCGTTCAAAACGACCATCGCACACGGTTTCTTAACTTTGTCTTTGCTTCCGCGTCTAACCGATAGCGTTGATCCTGACAAATCTCAATTCCCAACAGCGAAGATGGTTGTGAACATTGGCCTTAACCAGGTTCGTTTTCCATACCCTGTTAAATCGGGCAGCAACGTTCGTGCAAAAAGTACGTTAACTAAAGTAACGCCTATTAAGAAAGGCCTAGAGATTGAGCGCGAGATTCGTGTAGAAATCGAAGGTGTTCGTCGTCCTGGCGCTGTTATCGTTTCAGTGATTCAACTTCACTTCTAAGTGGTTTGAAAGTAAGCGATTTATAAAGATTCAAAAAAAAGAGAGAGCGTGATGCTCTCTCTTTTTGTTTTCATAAGATAAAACTTACTCACTTATTTGATGCGAGTGTAGCCGTATTCTTCAATCAGGTCTTGGCCTTGTTTGGATTTCACGAACTTGATGAAGTCTTTGCTCTCTTCAGAAACTGAATCCGTCTTGTGCAGCAACAAGAATGGGCGAGCCAGTTCATAGCTGTGGTTTGCGATGTTTTTAGATGTCGGCTCTACGCCTTCAAAAGTGATGGCCTTGATAGAGCGGTCGATTGAACCAACAGAGATAAAGCCGATAGCGTGTGGGTTGTGATTTACGATCGTTTTCACCATGCTGTTGCTGTTAACAACTAAGTTATTTGGGTTGATGTCAGACACTAAACGGTCGTTAATGATCTTTGTTAAACCAAGTAAGCTTTCGAAGCTGTAGCGTGAACCTGAAGACGCTTCACGTGTCACAACCGCGATAGGTTGATCGGCACCACCTACTTCTTTCCAATTGGTGATTTTACCTTTGTAGATATCAAACAGTTGCTCGCGAGAAACGTTACTCACGCTGTTTGAGCGGTTAGTTACAACAGCTAGACCATCAAAGGCAATAGGGAATACCTTGAGTTTGTCACTCTGTTCTTGGTCAGTTAAGTAGCGTGAGCTCATGCCGATATCAGCCACACCTTTATTAACCATGGTAATACCCGCTGTCGAGCCGATGCCCTGAGCGGCAATGTAGTTATCAGGGTGAGTCTTGTTGTACTCCTCAGCTAATACGTCCATCACTCGAGAAACAGAAGTGGAGCCCGAAATATTGGTTTCTTGTGCAAAAGCAGCTTGAGAAGACAGGGCTAAGGATAAAAGAGAGGCAAGCGCGACTCGTAACATAAACAACTCCTAGTTAATAACATTTGTCGCATATGATAGGTCGGTTATATGACACTTTTGTGAAATTCCATACGCTCTTTGTATGGTGATTGAATGAGTCAATGAACGCGTAATTCAGCAATAACAGTGGTAAGTTTATTTACACAAAATCCGTTAATGGGAGCGTGATTGTGATTTTGTATGAGGACGTTCGCTAAAATGTTGGTTGAGTCCTAAGCTAATTAAAGGGATTCCTACTTAGAGAATGCCTATGAAGTTACAAGGAGTGTTATGTCCGTCATTCATATCGAACTTAATCGCCTTCTCGTTGGGGCTGAAAAGCTCTGTACTTCCCGTAATAGCAGTTTACCTGTCGAACTCGGTAAATCGTTATATGAAGAGTGTAAGGGCGGCGTGATGTTCTCACAGGCTCATTATCTGCTCGACTCATCTCATAGTGATTACACAAACGACATTGCCTGCGTGACGTTTGATGAGCATTCTGCTTGCTGGTTGGTTACTGTGCCATTAGAGAGTGATGAAACAACCGATATCATCGCTTGGGGGCCTTATCCGTACCTTCCTCAATCCAAAGACCTTGATGCTGTGTTGTCTGAAATAGAAAAAGACCCTAAATCGTATTTTTGGTCATAAAGGTCTGTTTTAATTCGCTGGTGGCGTGGCACTAGAGCTACGCCTTCTGTTCATTCTCAATCAAGCAAATAGTTTGCTCTAGGTGTCAGGTCGCGTCTTACACTTGTGGTTTCATGCTTTGTAATTGAGATTGTGCGATGAGAGAACGGAAATCTTTCGGTGTCTTCCCATGATACGTTTTAAAGGCTGTGCTGAAGTGCGCAGCGCTCTTAAAGCCAGACTCGTACGCGATTTGAGTAATGGATTTAGTCGACGTTCTAAGTTGCGTTGCGGCATGGGCAATACGTTTAATCTTTAATAAGTTTGAAAATGAAAGATCTTCAGCCGATAAACGGCGTTTCAGTGTGGCTGGCGACATTCCCATGTAGCTGGCTAGTGTGTCTAAAGAGATATTATTTTCAATATTCTGTTCAATGTAGTGAATGACTTTTTGCGTC
This sequence comes from Vibrio sp. 070316B, assembly GCF_013114115.1. Classification (NCBI taxonomy): domain Bacteria; kingdom Pseudomonadati; phylum Pseudomonadota; class Gammaproteobacteria; order Vibrionales; family Vibrionaceae; genus Vibrio; species Vibrio sp. 070316B. Next base: position 217,494 of record NZ_VTYC01000004.1, read on the forward strand.
ACCGTTAACCTTGAAGCTCGTGCGATGATAACCAGCAGAGCAGGGTATTGTTCGACCATCAGTGAAAGTAAACCTAACCCTAATTGAGTGAGTGCGTAGTCATTTTTAGCTGAAGAATGAGCTAAAGACATGATGAGATCTTTCAGCTCGCAGATCTCAGTATCGGTTTGGTTGAATTTGATGTACAGGTTGGGGACTCGAGTGGATTCTAGGTCGCTGAATTGGTTGATGAACTTCTGGAAAATATCTAAATCAAAATCTAAGCAGGTTGCGCTGAATTCGCCGTTTTCTGTATCTACTGTGATGTCTTTGATTTGGCCTGAGTTATAAAGTGTGAAATCGCCTGCCTGCAATGAGGCTTCGGTGCCATCGGGGAGCACGAAAGAGATACTGCCTTTTGAAACGATGAAAATACCATTTTTAGAGGCGGGGTACCGTTCTCGTTTCCTGGGGATGAAGTTTCTGAATTGAGTAACTGTTATTGATGACATAATGTGCTTCTTTGACGTTGTAAACGAGTTGCTTATTAATTTTAGTATTGTTTAAGCATGAGACATTTACAAAAAAGGCGCTAATAATTAGCGCCTTTAGAAGTGAACCTTTGAAGCTTATGACCTTGAAAGCTTTGACCTTGAAAGGCCTATCCTTTACAGCTATTAAGCTTCGGTTTCATTTGTTGTTTCAGGCTCGCTAGGCAAGTCCGCAAATACTTGAGTAGGTTTTGCTACTAAGTTACGGCTTTCCTGATTAACTTCAGAGAGAACTACTTCTAAAACGTCTCCCAGTTTGTATACCATTTCTTTATCGATAGATACAGTACCCATATCACTGTTGCACTCGATTCTTTCTTTATTATCAATAATGAGAGAACCAGGGATAAATGCAGCGGCACCATTCTCTAGCAAGCGAACACGCATACCAGCACGGTTAATGTCGAAGATCTCTGCTTGGAAGCGTGTTTCTTCTGCTGGTGCGTTAGCTAGCGTGCGAGCATACAACCAATCACCAACATTACGCTCAGCCATACCGTGATGGCGGCGGTGTAGTGCAAGTTCATCACCGATCGTTTCATCTGGTGTTTGAATTGGCGCTTTACCAAGGATATGTGCTTTCAGCATACGGTGGTTAATCATGTCGCCGTATTTACGAATTGGAGAAGTCCAAGTCGCGTAAATGTCTAAACCCATCGCGTAGTGTGGTGCAGGTTCGTTGCTGATTTCACTGTACGCTTGGAACTTGCGGATACGGTTATCGTAGTAGTTATTATCTAAAGAGCCTAACCAGCGGCGAAGTGCAGCAAAGCCTTCAAGAGAAATAATTTGCTCTTCTGTGAACGGTGTTTCTGCTTGTGGATTAACCAGTTCAAGAACGTCTGCAACTTTCTCGGCTTTGAAGCCAGAGTGGCAGTTAAACACACCTTGGTTGAAGCTTTCCTTTAATACTCGACCTGCACAGATGTTTGCGCTGATCATCGACTCTTCAACCAACTTGTTCGCACTACGACGCATGTCTGCGTGAATAGCAACAACATCGTTATCTTCGCTAAGTTCAAAGCGGTAGTCAGGGCGATCTGGGAATACCACTGCGTTTGCTGAGCGCCATGCTGAACGTGCTTGTGCAAATTCGTGTAGGTCAGAAACAATCGCTGCGATTTTTTCAGATGGTTGCCACTTCTCTGATGCACCGGTTTCTAGCCAGTCTGATACGTTGTCGTACGCCAGACGAGCGTGAGATTTAATGTTCGCCGCGAAGAAGTTGATGTCATCGCCAATAACGCCATCTTTAGACACGGTTACTGTGCAGCATAGGGCAGGGCGAATTTCGTTCTCGATAAGCGAACATAGGTTGTCTGCAAGGTCACGAGGTAACATTGGGATGTTACGACCAGGCAGGTAAATCGTGAAGCCGCGTTCGCGCGCCACTTTGTCCATTGCGTCATCAGGAGAGATGTAAGCGGTAGGATCAGCAATCGCGATAGTCAGTTCAAAATCACCGTTCTCTTTCTTCTTAGCGTAAAGTGCATCGTCCATATCTTTTGTGCTTTCGCCATCGATAGTCACAAAAGGAACATGGGTCATGTCTACACGTTCAAGATCGGCATCGTCATTGATTTGCCAATTATCGATACCTTCAGGTTCACTATTTGGTAAGTCATTCTGTGCAAGTGTTACCCACCAAGGTGCGATCTTGTCGTCAGCGTCAGTGATCTTTTCTGAAATTTGAGCTAAGAAGCCGTTGTCACCTTTCAATGGGTGCTGAATGATATGAGCAACAACCCAGTCGCCTTCTTTAAGCGTTTCTGGGTTTAGGCCTTTCTTTGCTTTCGCTTTTAATTGCAGCTTTTTAAGCTGAGGGTGGTCAGGTACAACGTTTAAGCGGCCTTTGAAAAGCTTAACTCGTGCAATAAAGCGAGTAAGACCTTGTTCAACCAATTCTTCTGGCTCTGCAACTTCACGCTCTTTCTCGGTGCGAATGATGGCAATCACTTTGTCACCGTGCACACATTTCTTCATGTATGGAGGCGGAATGAAGTAGCTTGTTTTGCTGTCGACTTCTAGAAAACCAAACCCTTTTTCAGTGGCTTTGATTGTGCCTTCCTTTTTTGGGAGGGTTTCTTGGATTTGTTGCTTAAGCTGAGCGAGTAGAGGGTTATCTTGAAACATCTTACTTTTATCTTACGAGAACAATTGAGCACACTATAATCATTGCGGGGCCTGATTACTACTTAAAGCCGAAGGGAGAGCAAATAAATTACCTTCTTATTTACTATGTTCAATTCAATTGATGTAAACGGCTATGACGAGATATTCATCAAGTTTTGACGATATGATAGCCAGCATTGAAAGAAAACCGAAAAATATGTGATGTAATTCAATTTTTTCTGGCTTTTTTTATGCATTTAAGGAATAATCCGCCTCCCTTAGACGTCCCTAATGGCTTGAAGTGTTTTATTACTGCTTCGTAACTCTGAATGGAATCAGTATCTGATTGGATCAGTATTGGAAATGGTAGAGCTCCCGGGACCTTTTGTTTACTTATATATAGTGGGATCCCAATGTCCGAATCTGTAATTCAATTTAATGAATTAGCCCTAAACGAAAACATCCTTTCAGCTCTTGATAGCATGGGTTTCGTTTCTCCGACTCCAATCCAAGCAGCAGCTATTCCTCTTCTTCTTGAAGGCCGTGACGCACTAGGTAAAGCACAGACTGGTACTGGTAAAACAGCAGCATTCTCTCTGCCTTTACTAAACAAAATCAACCTAAACCAACACAAACCACAAGCAATTATCATGGCTCCTACTCGTGAGCTAGCGATCCAAGTTGCTGCGGAAATCAAAAACCTTGGCCGTGACATCAAAGGTCTTAAAGTTATTGAAATCTACGGTGGTGCTTCAATTGTTGACCAAATGCGTGCTCTAAGCCGTGGTGCTCACATTGTTGTTGGTACTCCAGGTCGTGTTAAAGACTTACTAACTCGTGACCGTCTACACCTAGATGAAGCACACACATTTGTTCTTGATGAAGCAGATGAAATGCTAAAAATGGGCTTCGTAGATGACGTTACTTGGATTCTTGAGCAAGCTCCAGAAACTGCACAACGTGTACTTTTCTCTGCAACTATGCCTCCAATGGTTAAGACTATTGTTGACCGTTACCTACGTAACCCTGCAAAAGTTGACGTTGCTGGTACTAACCACACAGTTGACAAAGTAGCACAGAACTTCTGGGTTGTTAAAGGCGTAGAAAAAGACGAAGCAATGTCTCGTCTTCTAGAAACTGAAGAAACTGACGCGTCAATCGTATTCGTACGTACTCGTCAAGACACTGAGCGTCTAGCTGATTGGTTATCTGCACGTGGCTTTAAAGCTGCTGCACTGCACGGTGATATTCCTCAGTCTCTACGTGAGCGTACTGTTGATCACATCAAACAAGGTGTTATCGATATCCTAGTTGCAACTGACGTTGTAGCTCGTGGTCTTGATGTTCCACGTATCACTCACGTATTCAACTACGACATCCCATTCGATGTTGAATCTTACATCCACCGTATTGGTCGTACTGGCCGTGCTGGACGTAAAGGTAAAGCGATCCTTCTAGTTCGCACAAACCAAATTCGTATGCTTCGCACTATCGAGCGCGTAACTAAGTCTACAATGGAAGAAATCCAACTTCCTCTACGTGACCAAGTTGCTGCAGCACGTGTTGCTAAGCTAGGCGCTGAGCTTGAAACAGAGAAAGAAAGCAAAGCTCTAGAAAACTTCGCAGGTCTTATTACTACCCTGCAAGAGTCTCTAGACGTTGATGCTGCTACTCTAGCTGCAATGCTTCTTAAGCGTCAGCAAGGTAAGAGCCCACTGTTCTACATTGGTGAAGACCCAATGATCGCTGCTATCGAGCGTGACAAGAACCGTCGTAAAGAGCGTCGTGAAAACCGTGATAACGGTGGCCGTGACTTCAATACTCAAGACTGGGATACTTACCAACTACAAGTTGGCCGTGAGCAAGGTGTTCAGGTTAAAGATATCGTTGGCGCACTTGCAAACGAACTTGGCCTAACTAAAGGTTCTATCGGTGCTATCAAACTTGACCAAGGTTCAACTTACGTTCAACTGCCAAAAGCAATGAACTCTGAAACTGCTGGTAAACTAAGCAAGCTACGCATCCGTCAAAAAGAAGCTGGTGCTGTTGTTGTAGACTTCAACGATTTCCGTGAACCACGTCGTGGTAACGGTGGCCGTGGTGGTCGTGATGGTGGTCGTGGTGGTTACCGCGGAAACCGTGATGGCAACCGCGATGGTAATCGTGAAGGCGGTCGCGGTGGATACCGTGGCAACCGTGACGGTAACCGCGATGGCAACCGTGAAGGCGGCCGTGATGGCGAGCGTCGTTTCGACCGTAACCGTGGTGGCGATCACCGTGGCAACTACCGTGGCGAACGTGGCCATGGCAACGGCGGTAACCGTGGTCGTCGTCCAGAGCGCAACGAAGGTTAATCAACCTTTAGCTTAGACGCTCTAGTCTAGACACTGAATTTAAAAGCCGAGCACATGCTCGGCTTTTTTGTGCCTACTCGTTTCTCTTTCCGACCGCATCGCTTGCAGTTAAAAACCCCATCTCACGCCCAAATTGATATCCCTTTAGGCCAACATTAAAAGTGAACGACCCCGATTTTCTACGAAAGGGGTAAAGCACTCTCTTTAGCGCCGTGAACGTACCTGTATCGCGTTGTAAGGCTATACTTAAATGACGTGCTACAAGCTAAGGGCCAAACGAGAGAAAGCTGTTTAAATTGCCGTGAGGTGGTTTATTAGGAGGAAGGCTGAGGTCATGTTTAGTGGAGGTAGGTATCGGAACTTCGCTGGTTCAACTCAATAGCGGTGACGTTTTGAACAACACGCCAAATGACTAAATCTAGCTAAAAATAATTTTAGCAGTCGTTTGCGTCACCTGTTTATTCACTTTCTTATTCAACTATTTTTTAATTTTTCTCTCGAAATAAATAAATTAATGACTAAGATCAACTTAACTGTGTTCATTTGGTGATTTTTTCAAAACAAAAGTTGAAAGATTCAAAAATTATTGAATAATGGGCTTAACTAAAATTGAAGTAAACGCTTCATCTAATTCGTACTGAAACAGGATCCATATCCAATGTCTAATTCGTTTGTTCTGGTTATTAACTCGGGTAGTTCATCCCTTAAATTTGCTGTAATCGATTCTGTTTCTGGTGAAGCAGTATTAAGTGGCCTAGGGGAGTGTTTTGGTCTTGAAGATGCTCGTATGAGCTGGAAATACCAAGGCGAGAAAACTGAAATTGCTATTCAGGGTGAAGGTAGCCACCACAAGATTGCTATTGGCAAATTGGTAGGCCTGATGGAAGACCTTGGCTTCACGGCAGATATCGTGGCTATCGGTCACCGTATCGTTCACGGTGGTGAGAAGTTCACTCAAACGGTTCGTATTACTGAAGAAGTAACGAACGAGATTGAAAGCCTATCTGATCTTGCTCCACTTCATAACCCAGCTGGTGCTATCGGCATCCGCGCTGCGATTGAAGCTTTCCCTTCTTTGCCTCAGTTCGCTGTATTCGATACAGCTTTCCACCAAACAATGCCACAACGCGCATTTACTGGTGCAATCGCTAAAGAGCTATACACAGACTTTGGTGTACGTCGTTACGGCTTCCACGGTACGAGCCACTACTTCGTAAGCCGTGAAGCTGCGAAGATGCTAAACAAGCCTGTTGAAGAATCTAGCTTCATCTCTGTTCACCTAGGTAACGGCGCATCAGTATGTGCTATCAAAGACGGTAACAGTGTTGATACATCAATGGGCTTCACACCACTTTCTGGCCTCATGATGGGTACACGTTGTGGTGACTTAGACCCAGGCATCATTGAATACCTTCTTAAGAAAGGTTGGTCACAAGAGCAAGTCTTCAACTCTCTTAACAAGGAGTCTGGCTTTCTAGGTGTGTCTGGTCTTACGAGCGATGCTCGTGGCATTTTAGAAGCTATGGAAGAGGGTCATGAAGGCGCTAAGCTGGCTTTCGAAGTATTCACATACCGTGTAGCTAAATACGTTGCTTCTTACCTTGCAACACTAGATTCTCTAGACGGCATCATCTTCACAGGTGGCATCGGTGAGAACTCTCTACCAATCCGTCGTGAGATCCTGAAAAACCTTAAGATCCTAGGTTTTGTTGAAGATGTCGCTGGTAACGAATCTGCTCGCTTTGGTGCTGACGGCATCATCGCTAAGTCAGAGATGCTAGGTGCAGTAGCGATGGTCATCCCAACCAACGAAGAGTTCGTTATCGCTCAGCAGTCAGTAGAACTTCTGTAATTTAGCTTAAATCTAAATACTGAAAAGCGAGCCCTAGTGGCTCGCTTTTCAGTAATGATTACTAAGCATATTATCGAGTACTCATGTTCTGATATTTTCTTAGCCATTCTTTATTCTTATTTTTCACACTGTTTATTAAATGAAAACCTTTCGAGTAACGGCATTGAGCGCCCTATTTTAAGTTCTGTACCGCAATAGTATTCACTATGTTGAGCTTTCAAAGTGTCAAGATCTGAGTAATACACAAAACTAGGATAAATGGGGGTGAGAATCGCTAGCACTAAGATAAAAATGGATACTTCACGTGAGAGGTCTTTGTTTACATGCCCCGTCAGAAAATTGTAATTGAAGTAGATAAAGTAGGGTGAAAGGAATACAAAAAAAATGGTTGTAATTGAGAATGAAGCTGTTGAAAAAAATACACTTCTCCTTTACCTATCATGACTTTAGGCCAAAAAAAATTGAATAACAAAGGAGTAGAGTAAAAAATAAAAACCAAGCATTCGTTTTAATTGTATCTTCTTTATTCATCCTATCCCTCTATTATATATTGATTAAAAATAGCATAGCCCTGTTCAGCAGGGCTATGTTTTGATCTATTTTGTCATCTTAGTCTAGCTTAGTGTTTGATGACTGTTCAGCTCCACTATTTGCTCCACCGGTACTTTCTCCATCATTATCTAGACCATCACTACTTCGATGATTGGTTCCACCATTATTTCCATTTTTCTTACCGTCAGTAGATTTATTGGATTTTAATTAATATTAGTCGATTTTTATTTTCTGATTAGTCGGTTTGTTTATATAGTTTTTATCTTACAATAATAACTGATTGAATCGATTTTTTAACTTAACTTTGATTTTTCAATGTATTTTTCGATTTTTTCTTTGATTTTAATATAACATAACCAAAAGTAGGGAATGTATATGTGAAAAAAATCTCATATCTTCGATATATTTTTCTGACGCATCGTTTGTAACTTTTGCTGAGTTTAAAATTAATTCTACATATGGTATAAATTTGTGTGAAAATATAAATATGTAAAGCATGGCAAGGAAACTACTGACAGGATAAATAGCCTTGTTTAAAAATATATAAAAATTAAAAGTCGTTGGCGAGTGATAGATGTTTTTTTATTTTCCTTGAGCTTGTAAACATGAAAATTGATAGAAAGCTAACGCACGCGTCAAAAATCACCAATAAGGACAGTATTGAGATGAAAAAAGTCCACCACTCTAGAGTTAAAAAAAACATTGCTAAATCATTATTTGCTAATGTGCTGGAAGTTATTACGGATTTGAAATCATCGAACCATAGTCTTAATGATTCCCAAAGGTACCTAAAGAACGCACCAAAGGTTATTATTAATGCTATTTTTATTAGCTTAGTTGCAATAATCATCATGAAGATACCGTTTAGAAAGGAGCGGCTCGCGCTCCTTTTTATAGTTTAATTAAGAATCTGAATCTGAATCTGAATCTGAGACCTTTGTCGGCCCAGCTTCTGATTGTGAGTCATTGAGTGCCCCTTGAGTACTATCACCAGGGTTACTATTTAACCCATTTTCCTTCGAATCATCTTTAGGCGTTCTTGTACTCATTAATGAATTAGCCAACGTAGTTACTGAGGTAGCTGCGGAAATATCTTTTAGAGTATTAAAAGGAACTTCGTTATCAGAAAGACCTTGACTAACATGTTTTTTCAGGTTGTTTGGTAGGTTTTTGTTTACTGGATGTCGACCATAGGGGTTCAACACTTGTTTTTCTGCTAACATTAAATTTTTACTAGCGAAGTTGCCGGCAACTGCATTTATGCAGGCCTGTGTATATTTTGCGTCATAGTTATCTTTCATTTTTGTTGATACAAACTCCTGTACCATAGCTACTCCACAACTAATCATATTATTAGCTACAGGGTTTTTGGCTATCCCAACCCCGCCAGTCAATGCTCCAAATGCTCCCCAAGCCGCACCTTCCAACGCTTTTTCTTGCAGCGTGTCTAGTGACCAGTCACGACTAGTTAACATATGACCTGCAGTATTAGCAAAGGCTCCGACGGCTCCCCCAATAATTACAGCTCCTACTATTTGAGGAAACTCCCCCGTAGGATCGCTATACCTCAGCGGGTTGCCTCGCCCATAGGCGTAAGGTGACCAGCGTTGAGGATCCGTGAATCGGGCCTCTCTTGCAAACACAGGATCGGGGATAGGTTCATAGGACTCGTCGATCAGTTCTTTTCAGTTGATGCTATGATTGCCGACTAAAATGAATCTGCCTACTTTTTCATGCTATCTATATGATTTTTCTATGCTAGTTGTGGGGAGCCCTCAGACCCAGAGGGGCTATTTAAGTAACATTTAATTAAATTTATATAGACTCGTCACTAGCCGTCTACTCAATTCCACCTGTTAGCCGATGTGGTGTCTGAGTTGCTTTAAAGTTTGTCACCTTAACAACAGTACTTGATTGCCATGTTTGAACAAATCCATGCGATTATGTTTAATCGTATGGATTTCTAGGTCTTGTTAAATGAGACTTTAAAGCTCCATAAAGTAAATAAAAAAGCACTGCAATACTCATATAAGCAGGAAGTGTTCCAAACAAGGATGAATAAACATCAAGTAGGCTACTATTTTTATTTCCTAGTATTATTTTTTCCCCATCGTTGATAGATAATACGTTATAGTATCGCTTCTCTATCAATTCAAAATTGAACTTATGTACAGAGCGCTTTCCCTCTATATCTAATAGATAGTAATAGGTTTTTAACCCTCTCATATGGACGTTAATATGATCAAGTTGTATTACTTTTGCTTGTTTTTCTATGCCAGATGTCCAGAATTTGTATGTATCTCCAACAACTTCGTAAAGTGCAAAAGATACAACAGCATAGCCTATCAGAAAAAAAGAAAATTTAAAAAATGGAAATAAATTTTTCATATGGCTTTATTATAGTCTCAATCGATAGTCTTAATTGGATTTTTACATCTATTCGGTTTTTTTAATAATTTAAAATGGTCATGCTCCCTTCTATTAACTAGCACTAGATTAATATACTATCATTCTCAATTCTATTGATAATTTTTATTTTTGGATCTTTAGTTATTCAGTATATTTAAATTGGGGTGAACTCATTAAATCATAACGTTAGGTTTGGCCCCCACGGGGGCCTATATAAAGTCGCTTTCTTTAAAGGTTTATATTTAACTTTACCAGTATAATTTTGTGGTTAATCCTCGCTTTTGTCACTAGCATCTCCTTCTTCCCCATCGCTTGGACCAGGGCTATCCCCTCCGTTTACCCCTATAGAACCATCTCCTCCGCTTTCAGAATCACCTTGAGAAAGATGCGAAGCAGGTGAATCTAATTTGGATTCTAGAGATTTCTTTACTGTAGAATAGGTTGTAGTAAAAGCACTACCATAAAGGACTTCTTTGACTATTGGAGCTTTAGCCTTTGCCTTCAAGCTTGCAGAGTTAGCTAAGATACGTGGTGTTGTTGATGGGGTCATCCCGTTCATGGATTGTGTTAAGTTGTTGTTAGGTAAAGGTTTTGGTTGTAGCCCTTTGGTTAACTTAGATGCAAATTTACCTGACACCATATTTAGTACTGCCTGCTCAGCAACTTTTATCGCATCATAATCATCGGTTGCAATTTGTTCTACCATTTCTCCTACACCTCCAGCAACAAGCGCGCCTCCGGGAACTGTTGATGCCGCAGCTACCAAACCGCCAATCGCAGCTTTCCGGGTAATAGACCACGCATCATGGTTCGGGTCCATTGCCTCTGTGAATCCCGCCACAGCTGCACCAATAACCCCCGCAGTAAATTGAACTACCCACTTTCCTTCAGAATCAACATAAGCAATCGGGTTACCTCGCCCATAGGCATAAGGTGACCAGCGTTGAGGATCCGTGAATCGGGCCTCTCTTGCAAACACAGGATCGGGGGTGATGAATTGCCCGTAGCTGTGGTTCATATAGCGTTGCGAGAAATAACCAAGTCCAGATTCTTTGTCTTGCTCTTTATCGGTAAAACGATAAACCGTTTTATCCGATTGACCAAATTGCGCTTCCACATCACCAAATGGTTCGTAATTGAACGCATTGATGACTTGAGCAGAATTGTCCACAGTCAGTTCTGTTGAGCCAAGGTGCTGTTTAATATAATAAACTTCTGGAGTGAAGGTGTCATCACTTTTGCTTGTCTTGGCTACACGGTGGCTGCCTAAACGAGCAAACTTGATCAGCTGACCTTCACGAATCTCAGCATCATCACTGATATACCAAGTTGTTGTGACCTTTCCTTTTCTGTCCTTAACGACTTTGAGGCGTCGTTTATTGTTGTGGTCATAGGCGTACTTTGCTTGGTTTTTCGGGTTATCGACTTGCTTCAAGCGGTTCGCATGATCCCACTGGAATTGTTGATTCCCTGAGCGTAGCTGGTTGCCTACCGCATCATAACTGATACCTACGTCAGCATGGGTGAGCGCTTGTGGTCCTGCTGTATCGGTTGTGCGTAACCCTTGTCGGTTGTAGCGTTTATCTTCTCCAGTGCCTGTGTTTCCGCCGTAGCGTAAGGTTAAGTTGTTGTCACCTAGGATTGGATCGTTGGTGTTTTTAGCAATAAGGTTACCAATTGGATCAAAACGGTATTGAGTGAGCTTTAACTTATTTTGTTCGAGTGCAATTCGATACCAATCGTCGTAGTCATAAAAACGCGTTTGGTCGAGCTCAGAATATTGATTCTCGATCCCTAGTTCTTTGGCAATGGTCTTTTTATCTTGCTCTGTTCGTTGGTCGGTAATGCCGAGTAAGTTCGATACCTCATCATATTGATAATTGAGTGACTGAAGACGTGTTCTGTCCGAATGACGAGTGGTTTCTCGGCTCTTAAGTCGGTTCAGCGCATCATATTCATAGTCACTTTGCATGCCATTACCATATTGAACATGGCTCAATTGCGCAGAGGCACTATACGAAATGTTGTTGATAATGTTACCCATCGCCAATAATTCACCGCCTTGACCGTATTGGTAGTCAAGATGGGTACTGTCTGGGTAAGTCAGTTGTGTTAATTTACCGGCGCTATTAAACGCTCGCTTAGTTGTATAAATATCCGATTGTTGACCAAAGGCTTTGATTTGACGTTTTTCAACAGTACGATGACCGTTTTGATCGTAACCAAACCAGCTGCTTCCTGCTTCATCGATAACTTGTGCAAGTCGGCCTTTCAAATGATGGAGCTGTTTATCTAGATTACTATCATATTGGTACCGCTTAGAGATACGGCCCTTGGTTGGATCGAGAATCAGCGAATGGAAACCTGTTGCTGGGATAGCCGTTTGGTCTTGATAGAAACGCTCTTCAATTTGTCGGCTAAGGCCATCATAAAGGTAAGTGTGTGCCATGCCTCGTGAATCTATGGTACCAACTAGATTACTCGCAGCATCATAGCTAAACCAAGCTTGTCCACGGTTTGGGTCATCTCGATACGTTTGACGACTTAAACCGTCGTAAAGCATAGTTCGGGTATTGCCAAATGCATCGGTTAAGCGAGTGAAATTGTCGAGCGCGTCATATTCATATCGAGTGGTCCAATCTTGCAGAGTGCTTTGCTCACCATTGACATCCACACCAACGTATTCTTTTACCTCTCGTAATTGACCTAGGCCATCAAATATTAACCATTTACCGGCTCCGCTGTGTTGGCCTCCGATAACCGTTTGTGCGGTATCTTGTACCCATGACTTAAGAGGCAAGTACTCGTTGTAGGTAAACGTTTCACCTTGCGAGACAGTGGCTGGTAGGTATTTACTGATTGTACGGTTGGTCGCGTCGTATTTGTTTCGAATGACTTGTGACCCCATCCCAGAATGAAAAGCCATACTCGCCGAAAAATAGGGCATGCTTTCAGTGGCCAGTAGTCCACGGCTATCGAAATTATTCTTCAAACTGACGCGTGGACCTTGCTCCGTTTGGCTTACGTTCATTAGATTGCGCCCGCCACCATCATAATATTGGCGGCGCTCAATATGGCGGCCATCTTTTTCAAGACGTTGTAAACTGCGGATCCAGTTAACCATGACGCCATCAAAATTTTGCTGGTAATGATATTCAAACGATTGTGTGGGCGCACTAGTGCTGTCGCCCGGCGCAATGATATCAGTGACTCGGCCAAGGCCGTCATACTGTATGTGAGTTTGTTGTTGGTTAAAATCCTCAAATAGAGTCATTACGCCCAATGAAGAATCGTAACTCGCACTGGCAACCAGGCTCTGGCCACCTAAGTGAAGTTTCTCTTTGGTTGGATATATTCCCTCTTGGTAAGTTACGCTAATCCTATGCCCAGGCTGCTCGCCATAAAGAGGGCCAAAGAACTCTGTCGCGTTGCCGTAAGAGTCGTAATGTGAACGTTGACTAAAAATAGTTTGGTTGTTCTTACTTGGTGAAATCCATTTTTTAGTCGCGGTTAGGTTACCGGTTGACACGGTGCCTAAGTTGCCACCACTAAAGCTTTCATCGTCATAAAACCATTGAGTTTTCGCAACCAGTTTACCCTGTGCATTGGTGATGGTTTTTTCAATGGGAAGGTGTAATTGCCAGTTAGCCAATGACGTTGCATTCTCGGCACTGTAGCGCCAACGGGTTTCACGCTGATCTTCAAAGCGATCGTCAAGGCGGCCATGTTCGCGTTTAAGGACTAAGTTACCAAAATCATCGTAATCGTAATCCCATGCCAGCGTGATAGGGTTTCCACGGCCTTGTTCTATCAGCTTTTTTTCTTGATGCGTTTTGCTTGCAAATGACACGAATCTATCGTCATCAACACTGTCAAATAAACGCTTTGATGACCACTGATATGTTTCTTGCCAAAAAAGACGTCCTTCCGCATCTTTTTTTTCTATTTTCGATATCTTTCCGCGCAATGATTCGTCATTAAGACCTAATAAAAAAGTGTAGTGAGTTTGACTTTCCGGTGCTGATTGGGAGGCGAAATCGCGTTGTGTTGCTTCGCTAAATCCAACAAACTTACGCTCTTTTGCAAAGTAAAATCCGTCACGGTATTGATAACTTTTTATCGATGCTTGGCCTGGGCGACTGGCGTCTTCCGTGGTGACTGATTTCACGACTTGCATAGCCATAGGCAGGGTATGTTGCCATGGTGTGTTTTGTTTTTCATCACGCAACATCTCAGAAGCCACGGTCGCATATTGAATGCTTGACGTTTGTCCTATGCCGTTATCGACGGAGAGCAATTGGTTGGGTAAATCACCCGGAATAATGGATAAATAGGTAAACGACTTTTCATGCTTGCCAGAACGAAACCACACGATGTCGACAACGCCATTGCCATCAATATCGGCCAATTTGGTTTTAGAAGGGGCGAATTTATCGGGGTGTGTGAACGTGAGCGGTTGACCGAAGACTAATGTTCCTTGAGGTCCTGATTGGCCTTTACTTGGCCACACAGTAACGTTGAACCCATTAAAGTAAACAAGATCAGCGAGGCCATCATGGTTTAAATCGGCAAACTGAACTTTATCTGTATTGTGAATACTTTTCGCAGTCTCGCGAATATTATTGACATGAATGGCTTCTGAATAACCGCCAGTGCCTTTACCTGCGAAAAAGTACATCGACTTTTGATCCATGTGAACTAAGTCGTTGAGTCCATCACCGTTCATATCGGCCATATGAGAGGTCGACTTTGCCAGTGGAACCCCAACACTGAGTTCGGGCATTGGCATGCTGATCGGCGTGTCCCAACCGTTCCCGTTGTTTATCGCAACAGTATGGTCAAAAACGCCATTTCTTGAATGACTGTTGGTGACAAAGACATCGGCTAATCTGTCATGGTTGATATCGATTAATCGAGCATTAGGGCTATTAATCGACAGTGTTTGGTTGCCTAAATTGCCCTGCGGTTGCCAATTGTAGTTTTCATCTAACCCATAAACATAGCTGTTGCGACGGATCGCATTCAGCATATTGATTTTGCCGTCACCGTTTAAGTCACCCCATTTGACATATTGGCTGGAGAGTTTATTTCGCGAGGGGGTGCTCATCTTCACCATTTTAGAGAATTGAACTTCCCCCTGTGGGTTTTTGCCTTGATTAAGTGCATAACGGTGCGGTGAGAAGCCGGTGTTGATCACATCGGGTAAACCATCTGCATTGATATCAATAAAATCAACATCTGGACTCTTTAAAGGAAATAACTTTGCAGAAGGGACGTAATGCGACGCCGCAAGCGTTGGGTCAAAGTGGGTATACTTGAAGCGGGCCGGGGGGGCGCCATCTTGTCCGTTGGCCGCGACTTTGGAAACTTGTGATAGGCGAGACAGACTCTGCCAATCTGACGTTGCCTCATAGTCAAATTGGTAAGACATGACCGGGGTTTGCTGATTAAAAGTGTCTATCTTTTTTAAGCGAAGGGCTTTGGTCAATTCAAAGGTTGGTAAGTAAGAAACAATGGGATCCGGCCTTGACTCATAAGATAACTCAACCACACTCGCGCCGTCATTGTAGTCAATTTGCGTTAAGTATACCGCTTGGCTGCTATCAAGGGAGTCATAGTGATAGTTGATTTGGTTACCATGAGAATCGGTCATGCTCTCGATAAACCACTGAAAAACTTTGTGCCCACTTTTGTCCTGGTGCTGTGCGTTACTGCTCTGCCCTAATACCCAGACACCACCATTAGCTAAAGTCATTCGCCAGCCGTTGGTCAGCTTTTGGTATTTTACAAATTGCCCTTCAATTTTAGCTCGATATTCATTGTTACCGATGTGAACCAGCTCTTGCCCTTGGTGATTCACATAAACATCGGGGTGGCTGTCGTCGTAATTGGGCAGGCCATTAACGGTTTGTCGCTGTATATAAGGTATGCTCAAACGTCGCCCAATGCCGACTAAACCATTGCCATAACCACTGTCGTAAGTAATCGACAACTCAGGTGTCATCTGGTTACGGCCTGTTGGTAAGCTAAAATTCAGTTGGTCTTGGCTGGTCCCCGTGTTTAATTGGGTATTAAACCCTTCCCCAAGCCCTTGTATCGTTCCAGGTCCTGTCGGTAAAGAAATCACGGTTGGCGACACCGCACTCGGCTCATTGGCGAGGGCAGCGGTTGTTAAACCACCCAGCAGCACTCCTATTGAATAGGCTAACGTTTTCATTTGTATCTCTTGGTTTTATAAATATTGGCGAAATATAAACACTGCAAATGAATTATGCAACTAGATGCGTTTTGAGTGTGATTTACATACGGCAAAATGGTGTTGTTGAAAATGGCTCGGCTAAACGGGGGAGTTTTAGCTACGTAAGGACGGAGTGAATTTCCGTGATTTTTCATGTGTATTGCTGCTGATGAATCCTATTCACGCCACTTAATTTTCTACAGAAATTTATAAAACCGTAATGACGGTGTTTTTATTATGATGTAGCATGTTCTTTTGATATGCAACTTGTTTGTTTTATGTGTTTTGTCAATAGGTGGTTGTTTTTTTGAAAAGGTCGGGGCGTTATTGGTGAGTATAAAGTTTTATACGGTGAGCACTTATCACGATTTATATTCCATATCTGAAACCATTTAATAAACAAACCAACCAAGTATGAATTTATATGGGGGAAAGTTAGTCTAAAATAGTTCGGGATAAATCGTAACAGTCTATTTATATAATCAAAAATCAAAAGAAGAAAATAATGAAATATACTAAACGCAGTTTGGTAGGGCTTTTTACGCTCTTAATAATGCAGTCGGGTGTGGCCCAGGTTGCCAATAATGCGCCTTATCCCTTTGGTGAGGAGTTTGTTTACAATACTTGCCCTTCAGGCTTTGACAAACAAGGACTAAGTTGTACAAAAAAAACCACAAAACCAATTTTGGTTAAATGTGATAGTGGTTATAACCTGAGTTCCAACAAGCAAAGCTGTACGAAAAGCCTTTCTCAAAGTGTAACGTACTCTTGTCCATCCGGGTTTCAGATGCAAGGAGGACTCTGTAATAGAACGTTAGTCGAGAGGCATTATTCCCCCTCTAAAACAGCGCCTTATGCAGGTAGATACTATCCAAATTCTTCACTTATTTTCCTTACAAGCGCTCGTGGTATGGGCAGGGTTTACTGGAAGGGAACCAAGATTTTTGAAGGGAATGCGCCTCTTCCTTACAAGCATTCGGATGGGTGGACTTACGATCGTGGGAGTCTGAAATCAAGTGGTGGTAATCACGGTGGGTGGCGAACTGAGTTTGAAGCGGTACGCACACGAGTTGATAGTAAAGCTCGGACAAGTCATTGCCCTAGTGGGTACAGAAAAGTTGGCAGTGCATGTCATAAAACCTTGACTAAGCCCGTCGTGAAGTATTGTTCTGAGGGACATCTAAATAGCAATCATTGTTCCGTTACTTTATCTCAATTAGCTTCAAGACGTTCACCTGTCGAAGAAACAATGGCAACCTTGTATCCGCGTTATTCTGATGATGC
>NZ_VTYC01000031.1:0-64116 GCF_013114115.1 Vibrio sp. 070316B
TGCACATTGGAAGGGATAAACAACAAGATAAAGCTAATCAAGCGAATGGGATATGGGTATCGAGATACAGATTACTTCTTCTTGAAGATAAAAGCGGCTTTCCCTGGAAAGCCGCGATGAACCTTTTTTATTGCCTATCGATTTTTCTGCATCTCAAGCAGGTCACCTTCCCTTTAGACTCTCAGCCATATTCTCGCCTTAAACGAACACAAAGCATCCTCAAAGTGATATTCAAATCATGAGCTTAAGCAAAACAGCACTAATGATTCACTTTTTAAACCATAAAGCTAAAAACACACCAAATCCACACGTTAGCAAACCGTGTAGTTTCGGTTATTACTTAAACAATCCAATAGATAAAAATATCAGCACAAACACAAGCACTGTTGCTAATCAGGAGTTAACCGTTGAAACGTATTTATCTAGCAGGACCAGAAGTATTTCTAAGTGACGCTGTCTCTATCGGTGATCAAAAGAAGAAGATTTGTGAAGCTTATGGCTTCGAGGGTATTTTCCCACTCGACAATATTCTAGAGTTGAATGAACCTAGCCCTCAGCAAAATGGCTTGAAGATTGGCCGTGCTAATGAAGAGCTGATTGAGAGCTGTGATATCGTCATCGCCAACATGACGCCTTTCAGAGGCGCGAGCTGCGATGTGGGTACAGCCTATGAAATGGGCTTTGGTAAAGCGCTAGGTAAAACGGTACTTGCCTACAGCAATAACTCGGATCTTTTCTTAAAACGAAACCTAGACCAACTGCCGAATGCTAAGCAAGTAGACGATCAAACCTATGTGGATGGCATTGGTATGACGCTAGAAAACTTTGGCTTGATTGATAACCTAATGCTAGATAACGCGGTATCAGGCCCGATAGAGTTAGAAAACGTTGCCGTGTTTTATGACCAAACTGATGTATATCGAAACCTACGTGCTTTCATACGCTGTCTAGAACAGCTAAAGAGCGACGCTAAGGCTGCGTAAATCGCTATCTAAACTGAATGACATTGATTCTCCCAGCATCCTCACAATGCTGGGAGACTTTCTATTGACGATAAGGTATTAACGATAAGGCATAAATAGAGAGGAAAACTATGAGCGAGATTTGCATGATGTCTCTTACCAGAGACGAAGTAGCGGAACGTAAAGACTATGATGCAATCAAAGCATCATTTGATGATTTATGGTCTTCGATTAACTCAAACGAAAACGCCAACGTTAGTATTTGTA
This sequence comes from Vibrio sp. 070316B, assembly GCF_013114115.1. NCBI lineage: Bacteria > Pseudomonadati > Pseudomonadota > Gammaproteobacteria > Vibrionales > Vibrionaceae > Vibrio > Vibrio sp. 070316B. The sequence continues at coordinate 1,230 of NZ_VTYC01000031.1, forward strand.
CCAGTGAAGGGACTTGTCTTTTTGTGGATAGAGAGCAGCAGCTTTACAACATTAAGCTTGGTGTTGATCAGAAGGAAGGGTATGTATCGTGCAGAGTGAATCAAGTTGAAATTGAAGAGGTTGAGAGATTTCTTCATGCCTATTGCACTTACAGTAAAAGCGGATTGATTCAGTTAATCCAAGAAAGTAATTCAAAAAGTAATCCAGAAAGAAATTCAGAAAACGAACTGTAATCCTCATTAGAATACTGATAGCCCTCCCCAGCGTCTAAACCGTTCAATCCAAAGTAATTCAAATTCAACTCACTCATATCGATGTCACTAGCCAAAAAGCTAACCTCCCACACGAGAGGTTAGTGAACCGAAGAGTAGTAGTTCAGATAAGGGAAATCGACAAATTGATTATTTGGAGCGCGGGTTCAGTCACTTGGTGAGTTAAGCGCTTTTACTCGTTATTCTGGTTTTCTTATTGAGATAAGTGTTTAGCCTGAATTTTTCATCTGGCGTGGCAACACCTTGGTCTAGCATGTTTACAGGATAAGATTTAGGGAAATCTATGTGGTAACCCTGATAATAATCAGCCCCATACTGGGCAGCAGAACGTAAGTTATCCACGTTCTCAATCCCCTCAAAAATCACCTTAATACCTTGTATCGTCGTAATGGTGTTCAGTTCTTCCAAAAGGTTGTCGTCTTGAGAACCACTCATAGCAAACTCGATCAACATATCACGGCTCACTTTGAGGTAGTCAGGCTTCACGACTGCCATGCGGCTATAACCCGCCCAACCAGAGCCAAAGTCATCCAGTGCGAAGGAAATACCTATGTTTCTGAGGTACTCAGTACCTCGATGTAAACTCTCTATGTCAGCTAAAGGGCAATAGTCCTCGACAATTTCGACGACGATTTGACTCAAGTCTACCCGCTCCTCCTTGATTAACGGGAGATATAAGCTGTTTAAGTCGTTCCCGTATGAAAAGTACTTAAAAAAGCATGGGGTAACATTGAGAAACAGCTTTAGATCACGACCGTAGATGCTCGAGTTCCGAAAGTTTCTCAAGTGCATAATGTTCAAGAAAAACTTAAATCTAAACTCAGACTTCTCACCGAAGTCCTCAAGAATTTTATAGAAGCGTTTAACGTTTACCTTTGCACCTTGCATCTCTACTCGGCATATCGCCTCATAGCCAAACACATTTTGGTCTGCGTCATTAATCGACTGAAACACACTATGCACTTTAAATCCAAGAACCGACATCTCATATCGACGGTGTTCAGAGTTCCACTCAAGCATCAGTTAGCCTCACTTGGATTGTGCTAGATTGCATAGCGGGCTAACAGAGTCCATTAATATCGCTTCAGCTTCTTCCAGCTCCATTTTTTGGGCAAAGACTAGCTCTTCGGATATCAAATCTTTGATGTGGTCCACTAAAACTTGGCGATCGTCTTCTGAGATCTTCTTGCTCTGAAGGTGACATAAGCGAATCAGTAAACTAATGACGTCTAAGCCTTTGGATTCAACACAAGCTACCTGTTTATATTCTTCAATGCTGCCTAAAACGCGTGTAACACTTTCTTTTGATACAACTTTCATCTTCACTCCCAAAAACAAACAACCTTATTAATAATCCCTATATCTGTTGATGTTCTATCCGTGAATTATGCGTCTATCGTACTTGCGCACAACCTAAACCACATCATTCAAAACTAACTAAAAACACACCAAATATACATTCCACACATTTTTCAAACGAACTTGATTTTTGATAGCCAAAGCGATGAAAAAAAATAGAATCGACGACAAGTTGGTCTAGGCGTAATAACAATAAAAATAATTAATTTGAGAGAAGTAGAATGATTAATGATAATTCACTTGTAATTAATGATGAGTTACATATAAACCTGAGCGATCGTTCGATAATGAATATCGAAAATAAAACCTTAATCAAACTAAGGCCAAAACCATTCCGTGTTTTACTCTATTTGCATAACCATAATGGTCGATGTGTGAGTAAAGATGAGCTTTTTAGTGAATGTTGGAACGGTGCCATTGTCTCTGATCAATCTCTAACCAATACGATCAGTACGTTAAGAAAGTCGCTCAAAACGATTGGTATTAAAAATACAAAGCTCACCACTGTGAGTAAAGCTGGCTATTTGCTTGAGAAAATATCCAATGAAGAGTCATCAGAAGCCCATCTACCTACTGAAAGCCATTCACCTACTGAAAGCCATTCACCTACTGAAACCAGTCTAACTTCCGAAACCCAGGAGGACGACACAGTAGCCGCTGCTGCCATAGATGGAGCAACAAGCGAAGTCTCAGTACCTGTCGAAGTAATCGACAACCAAGAGCCGTCGAATAAACCTCGCGAAACTCTGGTTTATCTTAAAAAGCTATTCATGTTAATGCTGGCTATTTCCTCCTTGTCACTCATTAGAGGTTGCTATAACACAAATAATATCAACAAAAATATGACCCAGCGTTTGGTGTCCACAGAAAACATCTCATATAACCTTGTTGATCATACGGGGATGCTAGACCTTGATAGTATGGAGGGAATAATCCGAGTAAGCTCATATAAGGACTGTAGAGCTAGGCATATTGATATAACAGTAACTAAAAATGGCGAAGGTGTTTTTGAGACCGATTTTTCGATAGTTTATAAGAATAAAGCCCATAACTACTTGCATTCATACAAAATAAAAAATGACAGTTCTGAAGTTAGAATAATACAGATTTCTAAGATACTCAGTTTATGTAAACTCTCACTTTAAATAGGGTCTTATTCTATTAGTCATTGATATTTTATAATAAAGTTGAACGATGTGATTTTCATTATCTGTTGGTTTGAACAAACCCCATGTTGTTTAGCTAGAGTTTGCCCCGCTTGAAACTGAGCTTAACTAATATAATTCAAGAGACTCAACATGAAAAAAACGTTAATCACGCTGGCGGCACTGATTTTAACCACAACGGCAGGTGCTGCGGACTACTTAACAACCAGTGAAACGGCTCCAACAGGAAAAGACAATACGCTGACTTTATACTACGAGACAACGTTCAACCTTGTCGGTAATAGCTTGGCTGTTGGTGATTACCTGCCTTCAGTAACATTGATGACAAACAAAAACCAGCCGTACGATACCACAGCAAAAACAGACAAAGTGCGTATCTTTAGTGTACTGGCTTCGATTGACACACCAGTATGTAACCAACAAGCTCAGGATCTTTCTAACTTTGTAAAAGCAAACCCTGAACTGACAGATAACATTGAATTCATCGGCCTAAGTGCAGACACAACTTTCGCACTGGATCGATTCAAGAATGAGAAAGGTATTACAGACAACCTAACTTTGCTTTCAGATGCCAAAGACCACGTTTTTGGTTTTGAATCAGGCACACAAATCAACGAACTTGGTTTACTGGCTCGTAGCACATTCGTTGTCGATAAAGACAACAAAATCGTTCATATTCAGCGAGTTCCAGAGCTGACTATGATTCCAGATTTGGACAAAGCTGTTGAGGTAGCGAAAAAATACTTCTAAGCAAAGTAAACCAGTGGGCAAGTTAGGCTTGCCCACTTTGATTACCCTTCTTACTTCCCGCAAATTGATAGCTCAAATACATAACTTAAAGGTCATTTGTAAGCCCTATCAATACATAACTTACAAAAGCTTACCAAGAGAAAATACCATTTCTTGTAACATGCGAGCTTTATTGCTTGCAGATAATTTGGTTCTCTATGATAAATAAACTCATTATTCCTTCTCTTGTTGTTACAACAATGCTTACTGCATGTGGCGGCGGAAGCGGTGGCGGTAACAATAACAGTACTAATGTTACGAATTCTGGATTTACCTTGCCGCGTGAATCGAACGTGATTACAAATTACAATATCGATGGCGCTTTTAATACGGTCTTCCCACGTAACTATCAGATCGCAAAGGATGCGGGCTTTGATTACTTTATTAAAATACCGTTGCGTTCAGATCCAAGTATTAGTATTACCATTCTTGCGACAAAAGGTAGTGATGAGGACCTTCGTCAAGCGATAGGTGTATGGACCTCTCTTTTGTCTAATAATGGAGCGAACACGGAACTAAGCAAAGTAGATATCTTTAAAACGATAAGTCAACGACAAGGTACTCTACTTATGGCTTCGTCGGAGGGTGACCTTGGGACAATTCAACAGGAATTGCTTAGGTTGTTGAAAGTTCGTGAGCCTAAAATGGCTTCTGCAACTGAAGACAATTTCCTCCAAAAAATAGCTTCAGATAATTATTTGTTCAAAAAGTATGGCTGGTTTGTTCACAGCCAAGCTCTTGGTTATAACGAAACGACATACGTTGGTGAACCAGAGTATTTTTCCGGCTATAACTCAAAAACTGGGGCTGGCTCAAGAGACGCTTCGATTGAAGAGATTCTTCATATCACTCAGGCCCAAGGAATCGCGCCTTTAACTGGAGAGGGCGATAAAGGTGGTCTACAGAAGAGAATAACCGAACATAGCCTGAGTATCTTTAAAGATTATAAGTATGACAACGTATCAGGCCTATATGTTTACGATGACAAAGATACGACTAAAGACTACGTTGCTGGGAGCTCAATCTGGAGCCCACAAGCTGATGGTGCGACCCTTGATGAAAAACGTGAAGAACAATGGGATGGAGATTGGGGCGGAGACGATATAGGTAAAAACCTAGGGCTTCCAGAACAGTATAAAATGGGACAAACCTTTTCTCACGAATACTTTGCTGCATTAGCAGACACGTATTATGGAATGTATGGTGGGTTTAATACTGAGTTTGGAGGAATGGATAACTACCGATATGTTACACGCGAAACTTTGCCTAGTGATGGAGAAGGCTTTGCTATGGTCAAAGAATTCTTACCTGAATATCATCAATATACTGCAAGGATTGACAGTGAAAAGATTAATCAATATTTAAAGGGACACCCAAGCTTAAATAATACATTTAAAATACAGTTTTCTTCTAATAGTGATGAAAAGTACACCTTTAAATCTCAGTATATTAAAAACTTGAAAGTTATAGGCTCTGAGCCTTTGATTGTACTTGGGAATGCTCAGGATAACTATTTTGAAGGGAATTCGTCTAACAACAGTTTTGATGGCTCCGATGGTATCGATGTCTTGAAGGTAGATGGTAATAAAGGCGATTATTTAATTGAGAAGCTAGCTGGGGGTGTAACACAAATCTCTGGCAATTCGAATGGAACAGATAAAATTACCAACGTGGAATACATTAAATTTAACGACGATATTGTTAAGGTTGACAATATATAGCTTGGTTTAACTAATTACTGAACCTAAAAAGCAACTAGCACTCAGTGCCTAAGCCTCCAACTAAGAGGCAAAAAAAAGCCGAATGTGATAATCACATTCGGCTTTAAATTTACGCTTTAGTGCTTACAGCTTGAAGCGACTGATTTCGCTCTCTAGCTCATGAGACAGTTCAGACAGCTGAGCTGCTTGCTCTGCCGCTTGGTGTGCTTCGTCTGCTAGCTCGTTAGACACGTCACGGATTCCCTCAGTGTTACGAGTAATCTCAGACGTTACAGAAGCTTGCTCTTCTGCCGCAGAAGCAATCTGTGTCGCCATGTCGCTGATACGTTCAACAGCAGCATGAATTTGCGTTAGGCTTGCAGCCGCTGAGTTTGCGTCATCAACACTGGTTTCAGCCAGAGTACGGCTGTCATTCATGATGCTAACCGCTTTGCCTGTTGTACCTTGTAGCAATTCGATAGTCTGTTGAATCTCTTGTGTTGAACCGTGTGTACGTTGGCTCAGAACACGAACTTCATCAGCAACAACCGCAAAGCCACGACCTTGCTCACCAGCACGAGCTGCTTCAATCGCTGCGTTAAGTGCAAGTAGGTTTGTCTGTTCAGCGATGCCTTGAATGTTAGACAAGATAGCGTTGATGCTATTACCGTGCTCTTCAAGTTCTAGGATTACGTTCGTCGCAATCTGAACTTCTTGAGCAAGATTTTGGATTGAGCTTTGAGTCTGTGTTACTTGACCAGTACCGTGCTCACACGCACCAACCGCTTCAGATGAATTCTGTGCCGTGTGGTCTGCGTTACCCGCGATCTCTTGTGTTGCCGCAGCCATTTCGTTAACAGCGGTTGCAACCATGTTGATTTCGTCTTGTTGCATCTGGATGCGAGCGCTACGCTCTTCCGCTTGTGATGCAGTTTGGCGCGCTTGGTTACCCAATGCAGCAGACACTTCACTTAACTTGATCACCATTGTGTGCATGTTGCCCACGAAACGGTTGAAGTTTTGCGCCAGCTGGCCGATTTCGTCGTCGCTCTTAGGCTCAAGACGCTGAGTAAGGTCACCTTCACCTGAAGCAATCTCTTCTAGTGCTGCAGATACACGGTTTAGGTCGCGGAATAGGAAGCTCACCAACCAAGAAACCAGTACGATCACGATAAGCGTGATCACTACAGCCGTCATAATAAGCTGAGTAAGTAGTGTTGAGTGGTTTGCTTCTTCAGTCGCTCGGTCCATCTGAACCGCGAAGATCCAGTTAGTGTTTGGTACTTTCGTGAAGTAAAGCAGCTTCTCAGCGCCACGTTCTTTAATGATCTCGATGCTACCAGTACGCACTGCATTCTCGATGATAGGCATAGAGATGTCATTAGAAAGCTGGCTTACTGGCTTCAGGCTTAGTGCTGAATCTGGGTGCGCTAGGAATGTGCCGTCAGACGCATCGATTAGCATTGCGTGAGCGTTGTCACCCACATCTAGGCTGATAACGTCATTAACCAATTGGTCGATAAGTACGTCAGCACCTACCACACCAACAAGTTGACCATTGTGGCGAACTGGCTCTGCAATCGTTACTAGAAGTGCTTTGGTGATTGCATCTTGGTAAGCCGTAGTAATGATCTGCTTACCTGCAGCGTTTGCTTCTTGGTACCAAGGACGTTGACGAGGATCGTAACCGGCACGGTTACGTTCAGGGTGTGAGCGGTACATGCCACCTTCTGGAGTACCTAAAAAGATATCGTCAAAGCCACCCGCTACACGAGCTTGCTTAAGGAAAGGAACAACATCATCCTCTCGTGAAAAGTCGTTGAATGCTGAAGCGATATCCGTACGAATATCAATCCAGTTTTTAATACCTTCAGATGCTGCTTCTGATACGCTTTCAGCTCGTAGGTATACGCCATTACGAGTCTGTTCAAATAACTGGTTTGCTGATAACCAAGTCAGTGCTGTAGCCATAACGACAACAGCAGATAGGCTCGCACCTATTAACTTCTGTTTTAGTGTTAGTTTCATGTCAAAGTTTCACGAGTGGTGGGAAATCCCGCGCATACTACCCAATATCAGTATTAAATTCGAGCGATTTCACAATTTAATATTGGAATATATTTTTATGTAAACCATAGCCTTAGCTTATGCCAATTAGTTGGCATATCGCCAAATTCAAGGCGCTATTAACGATATGGTTATTACAAAACATTTCAGCTCCAATACGATGAAGTATGTATAGAAACTGTCATGAAAATAGATAGAAATGGGCATGAAAATAGATAGAAAAAAGGCAGGTGAGTCTCCTCACCTGCCTTCGTATTATTTATCGTTCGACTGTATTTATAACACGGTCGATTCACGCTTTATGAGCTAGCGTTTTTCTGTACGCATACCCATTAGCAAGCTCACACACATCAATAACAGAATGATGGTGAAAGGCAGCGCCGTCGAGATAGCACCAGCTTGAAGAGCTTGTACTGCTTCAGTACCACCAACCCACAATAGTGCCACTGCAATCGCACCTTCAAGGAACGCCCAGAAAACACGTTGAGGTACCGGCGTGTCTACTTTACCACCAGCGGTAATGCTGTCGATAACCAGAGAGCCTGAGTCAGACGATGTAATAAAGAATACTAGAACCAATACTACTGCAATGATTGATAGCAACGTACCAAACGGTAACGCATCGAACATTTGGAACATCGCTAGTGATACGTCGGTTAAACCTTCACTACCAAGTGTGCCGATGTTATTCACGATTTGATCAATCGCCATACCGCCAAATACTGACATCCAAATGATAGTTACAGTAGTTGGAACAATCAGAACCGCTGTGATGAACTCACGAACCGTACGACCTTTAGATACACGTGCGATGAACATACCTACGAATGGTGACCATGAAATCCACCAAGCCCAGTAGAATACCGTCCAACCGTGCAACCATGCTTGGTCTTCACGACCGTGAGGGTTACTAAGTGGAATGATGTTCTCGATGTACGCCATTAGGGTTGTTGGGATAGAGCCTAGTGTCACTGCATAACCGATTAGTGCCACTAAGATAAGCAGTAAGAACGCTACCAGCATGTTTATGTTACTGATAACTTTTACACCGCCATCTATACCACGAAGTACTGAGACTACGGCCAGCAAAGTTACAGCCGTAATAACGATAACTTGTAAGCCCAAACCAGCTTCAAGGCCAAATACGTGTTGAATACCACTTGCTGCTTGCTGTGCGCCTAAACCTAGCGAGGTCGCCAGACCAAATAGAGTCGCAAGTACCGCTAGAATATCAACAACGTGACCAGCCCAGCCCCATGCTCTATCACCTAAAATTGGGTAGAAGATAGAACGAATCGAAAGCGGAAGTCCCTTGTTGTAAGAGAAGAATGCTAACGAAAGAGCAACCACGCCATAAATAGCCCAAGGGTGCAGACCCCAGTGATACATGGTTGCGCCCAGCGCCAGTTTTGCCGCCTCTGGTGTGTTCGGCTCTACGCCAAGTGGCGTCTCAAACCAACCAGTGTAGTAAGCCGCTGGCTCTGCCACACTCCAGAACATCAATCCGATACCCATACCTGCTGCGAACAACATGGATAACCAAGACATGAACGAGTAATCTGCCGTTGCATCAACACCACCAAGGCGGATTTTACCAAACGGAGAAACGATCAAGCCTAAGCAGAAGATTACAAAAATATTGCCTGACCAGATGAACAGCCAATCGAATGAATTGATGATTTGCCCTTTAACGCCATCCAGTGCGGCCTTCGCTGATGCAGTATCAGTAACCAGAACACCAATCAAAAACAGAGCAATCAAACCTGCACTAATGCCAAATACTGGGTTATGTACGTCGAAACCCCATTTTTGGACGTTATCCTGACCAACAGTGTAATCGGTACTGTCGATACTGTATTTATCTATACCTTTAGTCATTATCCCTCTCTACGGAATACTACTAATATCCCTTACTTACCTGTGACCTAATCACAAACTCGAACCTACAATCCAAGTAGCACAAGCTGTTGTCACATTAATTCAAATACTTGGATGTCTGAAGTTTAGCAGGTTAACTTATTGTTTTCAGTAAACCTGAAGCGGTTCGTTTGGTTTTCATCCAATATTCACGTAAATACTCAAATTAATGTCGAAAAAAAAGCCGAACATGTCAGCCTTTAATTCAATATTACTTTCAACTCAAAGCATTTCGGTGTTTCACCAATTGATTTTCTGTCCGTAAACCGAGTAATAAGCTTAGGCACATAAGCAATAATATGAACGCAAATGGAAGTGCCATAGAAACGGTACCGGCTTGCAATGCTTGGATAGATTCTGTGCCACCAACCCACAATAGAACCGCAGCAATCGCACCACCAATTACCGCCCAAAAAACACGTTGAGGAACAGGTGAATCCACTTTACCACCAGAGGTAATACTATCAATCACTAGTGAACCCGAGTCTGAAGAGGTGATAAAGAACACCATAATCAAGCCAATCGACACCACAGATAAAACAGAGCTCATTGGCAGCGCATCGTAAGTGTGGAACAGCGAAAGTGTAATATCTTGTAGACCATTCATGCCTATCTCACCGACTTTGTTCGCAACTTGGTCTATCGCAATGCCGCCAAAAATCGCCATCCAGATAATGATCACTGTCGTTGGGATGAACAGTACCGCGACGATGAATTCACGAATCGTACGACCTTTAGAAATACGAGCGATAAACATGCCTACGAATGGTGACCAAGACATCCACCACGCCCAGTAGAATACCGTCCAACCTTGCATCCAAGTTTCATCACCACGACCATGGGGATTACTTAGAGGAATAAAGTTTTCGACGTAACCCATCAGCGCCGTTGGGATAGCTTTAATACCAGCAATGCCACCAGCAATCGTCACGAAAATCAGCAAGCCTAAAGCGACCAACATATTCACATTACTTAGCACCTTTACGCCACCGTTGATGCCACGCACAACCGACATCGTTGCCAGAAAAGTGACCACAGCAATTACAACCAACTGCATGCCAATACCGCCATCAGTACCAAACACATGGTTGATGCCACTTGTCGCTTGCTGCGCGCCTAAACCTAATGAGGTTGCTAAACCAAACAGCGTTGCTAGTACCGCCACGATATCAACAATGTGACCAAACCAACCCCAAGTTCTATCCCCTAGAATCGGGTAGAAAATCGAGCGGATTGAAAGAGGTAAACCTTTATTGAAAGTAAAGAAAGCGAGTGCAAGAGCAACAACAGCGTAGATAGCCCAGCCGTGTAAGCCCCAGTTATAGATGGTTGCACCCAGTGCAAGCTTAGCCGCTTCAGGTGAGTATGCTTCGACACCAAGTGGCGTTTCATACCATCCAGTGAAGTAAGCGACTGGCTCTGCAACACCCCAGAACATCAAACCAATACCCATTCCTGCAGCGAATAACATCGACATCCAAGAAAGGTTAGAGTGCTCTGCTTTGGCATCATTGCCACCAATACGTATCTTGCCATACGGGGAGACAATGAGGGCAAAACAGAAAATTACAAAGATGTTGGCTGCCCACATAAAGAACCCATCGAAGTTACCGATGACTTTCCATTTTATACCATCAAGTGCAGATTTCGCGGTCTCTGGCTCTGCCACCAAAAGTGCCAACAGGAAGATGATGATCGACCCAGCACTAATACCAAATACAGGGTTATGTACATCAAAACCCCATTTCTGAACGTTATCTTGTCCTACGGTATAATCAGTATTATCAATACTATACCTATCCTTAACAGACTCCATGTTTCCTCTCTAACTTTGCAGCGCTCGGTTTGCAACATTGCATCCGGCACTTAAATTTCGAAAGGAAGAATATCAACCTGTCGCAAAAATACTAAAAAAACCTCCATAATGGAGGCCTTAATTACACATTTAGTAATTAAATTACACATTTGGTGTAATTTAGCGTAAGATCAATCCACAAGCCCACAATTGACAGCGTACTTGGCAAGCTCTGCAGTAGAGTGAATGTCGAGCTTATGCTTAATGTTTTGTCGATGGGTTTCGACAGTTCGATAGCTAATATTCAGCGCCTTCGCCACCTCTTTACTGCTCTCGCCTTTCGCCACTAATTTCAGTACAGCTTCCTCACGTCGACTCAGTGGATTCTTCACCGATGGCGTCGGAGTAATTGGCTGGGTGAACAAGTTTTGAGTCACTTTTTCGCAGAAATACGTCGAACCTTGATTGACCGTTTTGATTGCTTGAACCATTTTTTCAGCGGAAATCTCCTTCAACATATAGCCCACTGCACCCGACTGCATCACCTTCATAATATATTCACGGTTGTTATGCATGGTCAGCATCAGTACCTTAGCGTCCGGGTCTTCTTCTTTGATCAGGTGTGTGGCATCAATCCCATTCATAATGGGCATACTGATATCCATCAACACCACATCCGGGCGTAGGTCTTTGACAATCTCGACTGCCTCTAAGCCATTGCTTGCGGTACCTATCACGCTAATATCAGGCTCGAGTTCCAATCTCGCCATAAAGCCATCCAGTACCACTTGGTGATCGTCAGCAATCACAACTCGAATAACTTCACTCATTCATTAATCCCTCTAGTGTCAGTAACACTGTAATTTCCGTTCCGAAGCCAATCTCGCTCATCAGTTCAAAATCGCCACCGATAAACTCCACCCGCTCTCGCATATTTCGCAGACCGATCCCTCGTTTTTCCATCGCTTTGTAAGTATTAAAACCGACACCGTTATCCTGAATAAGCAGTTGCAACACATTGCCAATTTGCTGCGCGATAACCGTTACTTTGGTCGCTTGTGCATGTTTCTCTATGTTGGTTAACGACTCCTGAACCACTCGATACAAGGTGGTCGCCGCCTCTGACTTTAACTTCCCCGGTTGAGTTGCGAACAGGGTTTCAACCTCAATGCCCGAGTGCGCTTTAAAGTCTAAAAGCAGTGATGACAAAGCGGCTTCTAGACCAATATCATCTAATGAACTTGGACGCAGCTGGTGCGAGATATGCCTCACTTCCTCAATGGCGCGCATCAGTGAGTGCTGCGATTTATTGAGGTGAGCCTTAAGCTCTTCACTCTGTAACTTATTACCAAGCAGCTCCAAATGGCAACGACTCGACACTAATAATTGGTTAATACCATCATGCAGCTCGCGCGCGAGGTGCTTTTTCTCATCCTCTTGAAACATCACAGTCTTGTGAGCCAGCTCTTTCAAGTTGTTATCCGCAATGCGATGTTCGTGCATATTGATGGCTAAAGTCAGCACGATGATCACTGCTACCGTTACGCTCAAAATCACCACGATAGAGAAAAAAGTGGTTTCAATATTCTTGTTGATCGCAGCCTGCATTGAAGCGACTTCTTGATGTACATCTTCAATGTACAAACCCGTGCCAATCATCCAGTCCCAGCGTTCCAACCAGGCGGCATAACTCAGCTTGGATACCACTTCCCCTGTCGAAGGCTTTTGCCACAAGTACTGATGAAAGCCTCCACCGGTTTGTGCTTCTCGTAACAAGGCTTCAATCAGGAAATCACCATCTTCATCTTGAAGTTGCAGTAAATTCTGGCCGATCAATTCCGGCTGTATTGGATGCACGAGATTGGTTCCGTGGCGATCATAAGCGAAAAAATAGCCATCTGCGCCATATCTAAGTTTAGACAATATGGCTCGAACTTCCGTTTTAGCTTGGGCTTCTTGAATATCGGGATCGTTGTAGATGTGTTCAATGGCGTCGAAAGCGAGATCGACAGTGTCCTTGAGTGCATTTTCACGGGACTTAATCAGGCTGTCTCTGAAGATCTCGACCTCTTTATCACCCAAAGTTTTAGTCTGGTGTAACGAGATCCAACTAATGCTCGCCGTAACCAGCAGCAACGGGAGTAGCGTCAGCAGAATCAGCTTGGCTTTTAGAGGCATTCCTTTTCCTCACTAAAAACGGCTTATTGAACATCAATAAGCCGTTTTATTTTAGCAATTTATAGATAGCCGTTGAAACATATCGTTCACATTCTTGGCGTCACTCACATTCCATAAAACGCGGGGAACGCGAGAAGTGACCCAAGTACGAGTATCTGAATCACAATGAAAGGCATCACACCTCGGTAGATGTCTTTGGTCGTTACGCCTTTTGGTGCCACACCTTTTAGGTAGAACAAGCTAAAACCAAACGGTGGCGTCAAGAAGGAGGTTTGTAGGTTCATTGCAATCAAGATAGCGAACCACGTCATGTTGATACCCATTAACTCAGCAACCGGCGCTAAGATTGGCACGATGATGAAACAGATCTCTACGAAATCGATGAAGAAACCCAGAATCAAAATCACCAACATAGTAATAATCAGGAAGCCCCACTTCTCACCAGGAAGCTGTAGCATCCACTCTTCAACCAGATAGTCACCGCCAGTATAAGTAAACGCCATCGAGAAAGCGGTCGCACCCAGCAAGATTGCAAACACCATTGCCGTTACTTTTACGGTTTCTTTAGAAGCGTCATACACCATCGACCAGCTAAACTGCCCGTACAGTAGTGCAAGTATCATCGCACCCGCGCCACCTAATGCGGCAGACTCTGTTGGCGTCGCCACGCCCGCAAAGATAGAACCCAGTACCACTATGATTAACGCGAGCGGCGGAAGAATCGCTTTAAGCGCATCAATCACTTCTTGTTTACGGCTGATTGAATCGTCACGCTCAATTGGCTGAGCCGCTTCAGGGTGAAGTTTTGCGTATATCAAAATATAAACAATGTACGCGCCCACCAGCATTACACCCGGCCAAATCGCCGCTTGAAACAAGTCACCAACCGGAACACCAAGCACATCACCGAGTAGAATCAATACGATCGATGGTGGGATGATTTGACCTAAAGTACCAGAAGCACAGATGGTGCCGCAGGCTAAGCCTTTGTCGTAATTGTACTTAAGCATTACAGGCAATGAGATAAGGCCCATCGCAACAACAGAAGCACCAACCACGCCGGTTGAAGCAGCAAGTAACGAACCTACCAGTACTGTAGAAATCGCGATACCACCACGCACACCACCAAACAAGCGGCCCATAGACTCAAGTAGCTGCTCAGCAAGCTTGGTCTTTTGCAGAACAAGCCCCATGAAAACGAATAATGGAACGGCCATTAACACCGTATTTTCCATGATCGATTGAATTCGATATGGCATGAAAGCAAACATCTCGATGCCTTCAGCCCAAACACCAAAGATTAAGGCGATACCACCAAAGGTAAACGCAACTGGGAAGCCAAGTAACAGTGCAAACAAGGCTACAAAAAACATTACTATTCCAATCATGTTTAGCCTCTACTTATGATTTGCATGGATAAGGTGCGGATTAAAAATCTTGTTGAGTGAGTGCAGGATCAAACCTACGCCACTCAGTGCCATCAAGAAGAATGACAGCGGGATCATGGCTTTGATGATCCATCGATATGGCAAGCCACCGGGATCGCCTGAGGTCTCACCCAGTTCATAGCTCTCTTTGGCTACATCGATACCAAACCAAGCCACCAGCAGGCAAAACGGAAGTAGAAAGATCAGCGTGCCTAGCAGGTCAATGATGGCTTGCGCTTTAAAGCTCAGCTGCTCGTAGAATACGTCTACTCGAACGTGGCCACCTGCTTTGATGGCATATGGCACACCTAGTAGGAAAACGGCAGAGAAAAGGTGCCATTCCATCTCTTGAAAGGCGATTGAGACATCGTTGAACGCATATCTCATGACAACGTCATAGACGACGTTGGCGATAAGTAAAATAAACAACATACTGGAAAGCCATCCCAGTGCGTCACCAATACGATTAAACAGGCGTTCAATATAAATTAGACTTCGCATTCCCGACTCCATGGAATTTGAAAAGACATCGTGCAGCGGGGTAACAAGCTGTTCGATGTAGAAAGGGTTCTTGGGCATTTAATTATTATGTTTAAAATGAACCCTCAGCGTATTCACTCTTAAATACTCAATAAGAAAAGCTTTGGGTTCATTTAACTTCAGTTCAACAACCGTCGATTATTTCGCTTGGCTATTTAGATAAGCTCTATGTGAAATATCCGTCCATGAACGTACTTGCTCTAGGTAAGCTGCTTGTGAAGCTTGAATCTCTTTTGCCAATGCATCTTTCTCAGCGTGCTCAGCAAGTAGGCGATCGTTCGCTTCTTTCAGTGCAGACATAACCTCTGGCGGGAAATCTTTTACTTGTACATCTGGGTACTCAGTCTTCATTGAAACCCAGTTCTTACCACTTTCATGCGTTGCTTGTGTGTACATGTCGTAAGCCGCTGTACGCATTGCAACACGCAGGATTTCTTGTAGATCTTCAGGAAGCTTGTTCCATGTACGCTTGTTCACTAGGAACTGAAGCTCTGAACCCGGCTCGTGCCAACCTGTGTAGTAGTAAGGCGCGATTTTGTGGAAACCCATACGTAAATCCAGTGATGGACCTACCCACTCTAGCGCATCAATCGTGCGACGCTCTAGAGACGTGTAAAGCTCACCTGGGGCAATGTTGGTCGGTTTAGCACCTAGCTCAGCAAGAATCTCGCCTGCAAAGCCTGGGATTCGCATTTTCAGACCTTGTAGATCTTCAACGCTGTTGATCTCTTTCTGAAACCAACCACCCATCTGGATATCGGTGTTACCACCTGGGAATGACATCAAGTTGTGTGGAGAATAAACCTGCTCCATCAACTCCATACCACCACCGTGATAGAACCATGCGTATTGTTCTGCAGGCGTCATACCGAAAGGCATAGAAGTGAAGTAAAGAGTGTTTGGAACTTTACCTTTCCAGTAGTAAGAGCCTGAGTGACCCATGTCGTATTGACCAGACTTAACCATGTCAAAAACGCCTAGAGGGGCTTTGTGTTTGTTCGCTGAATCGATTCTGATTTGCAGTCGACCATTCGACATCTTCTCAGCCATCGCTGCCATGTTTTTCGTTGCATCACCGAAAACAGGGAAATTCGGTCCCCATGTTTCAGCAAGTTTCAAACGATAAACCTTATCCGCAGCTGTTGCACCGGTTGCGACCAAAGCTAAACAAGCCGCAGCAGTTACCGCTACGTTTTTAAAAACTCGTGTAAGGGAGTTAGAAATGAGACTCATGTTCACGTCCTTTGTTGGGTTAACACTCTTTCTTTGAGCATTTTTTATGATTCAACCTAAGAGTGCACCGCGATGAAGCAACAAGATATCAGGGAGAGCACGCACCCTGAGCTTGTGTAAAGGTACGTATTAGACCAAAGGATTAAGTAGAACTACGTAGGAGATAAAAGAATGGTAACGATTTTAAAGGACTTGAAGAATTCACCCCGAAAATGCGTATTGATAAATACCTAAGTAGTTACAATGAACCCGTATTAACAATTGATTCCCATTTCGTGATGAAGCTCTAGTCGTTGCTGCATTTTAGGGAGAGTCATCCGCATTTATCGGTTGATCCGCCCTACTTTAGTGCTCGCTGATAAGAAACAAAATTGGAAGTTATCGTGAATAAGTTAAGAGGATATTTAGAATGGGAAAAGTAAAGGAGTTATTCAGTACCTTTCAGATACAAAAAAGCCTCGATAATCGAGGCTTAAAAACTTAACGAAGCGAATATCATCCCGTGGGATTAGATAGCTTTGTAGATAACCTTGTTACCTGCTAGCTGCTCTTTCGCTACTAGGTTTTCTTCAAGAAGTTTTTTCAATGCGCCTGTTGCCCATGAAGCTGCTTTCGCGTCTTCTTGACCAGCTGCTAGGCCGATACCTTTAGGGTTAATGCCTTCAGCATTGCTAACAACGATGTCTAGAACTTGTTGTTGCTTAGGAGTCAGTGCTACTGCAACTTCTTTAGTTGCTGCTACTGTTTTCTCTACCGCTGGTTTTGCTGCTACAGTTTTTTCTGCTACAACTTTCTCTGCGACAGGCTTCGCTTTTTTCGGCGTTGCCACTGCTTTAACTACAGCCGCTTTAGTGCGTTTCTGCAGTTTAGCCTGCACCTTACGCTTATGAGCAAGTCTCATTGAATATTTCTCCAGTTCACTGCTCTTTTCGCAGTGGTGAAAATTTGAAGCGCGATTTATACCAAAAAACAGGAGCTATTTGTAGAGTGAAGCGTCGAAAGTCGACGAAAAATACCGATATTGTCTACTAGCGTCTATTATTTAAACATCGACTTATCAATTCAGGGTCATATACACTGGTTATCCATCCAGACAAAAATATGAAAACTTGGTGTTGCCTATGGACACTCGTCATTTAACAAATTTCTCTTTGCCTTCGTTCACTCGCTCATACCGTATTCTAGCTGTTATTTTAGGCTTTATTTGCTTCATCATTGCACTCTATAGCAACAACCCAAAGTTACTGATCGTAGGCGCATTTTGCATTATTACTTTACTCGCCACTGGTTATTATTTAATGCTGCGTAGCAGAGTGATGTTCACACTCACACCAACACATTTTCAGCAGCATTTTTATAAGGGCGGGTGGGTTTTAAAATGGAGTAATATCCAAAAAATCGGCTTGTGTACTTATGAACAAGATGGATGGCATCAACCTCTTCCTTGGATCGGTATTAAGGTCAAAGATTACTCACCCTACTTGGATTCCATCTGCCCTAAAATCACCTGCGAATTACTGCTCAGCCAGCGCGCACTTTTATACTTGGGAGCCAAACAAGCGGGTAAGGAGTCGAACTTTGAAGACATGGTTCTCGACTCTTCGCATTACCACGCCCGCTGTACTGAAGCTGGCTGTGTAGAGCTAAGTAAATTTAAAGAATCAGAAAACACTGAAGAGAGCTATTTTAGTAACAGCCAAACACAAGCTGCATCTGAACCCTCTAAAACGTCAAATGACGAGAAAGCCGTCATCAAAAATTACTCTGGACTACAGGCGATGCTCGCTAACAGAATGAAATATCAAAGAGGTTTTCACGGCTACGATATTTTTATATCAACCAATGACCTAAATATTAGTGGGGAAGAGTTTGTGGGCCTTGCTAGGCGCTACCTAGCCGCTGCCGAACGTATTTCTAATTAACATTCAAAGCTATAGAAGTGAATGTTCACGCTAACCCGCGATGAACAATAAAAAAAGCTTAGCTTTCAGAAGAAAAGCTAAGCTTCATTTTCAATCGTTTTGGTATTCAATAACTGACTTAGTACAGAGGCATCTCATCTGCTACGAACGGGTTTGAAGCGCGCTCACGACCGAATGTCGATTCAGGTCCGTGACCCGGAACGAAAGTTACATCGCTGCCTAGTGGCCAAAGCTTGGTCTTGATTGATGTGATAAGCGTGTTGAAATCGCCTTGCGGGAAGTCAGTACGACCAATTGCACCGTTAAACAACACATCACCAACAAACGCTAAACGAGCTTGCTCGCTAAACAGTACCACGTGGCCTGGTGTGTGGCCCGGAGTATGAATCACATCGATAACTTGGTTACCAAACCTCACTTTATCACCCTCTTCTAACCAAGTATTTGGTTCAAACGCTTTACACAGAGGGAAACCAAACATTTGGCTTTGATTCTCAAGGCCTTGTAGCCAGAAGTTGTCTGCCTTATGTGGGCCAACAATTTCCACGTTCAACATCTCTGAAAGTGGCACCGTACCACCAACATGATCTAAGTGACCATGAGTCAGCACCAAGTTCACTACCTTCACACCTAGCTCTTCGATGATTGCAGCTAGCTGTTGGATGTCGCCACCTGGATCAACAACGATGCCTTCCATGGTTTCATCACACCACACAATCGAGCAGTTTTGAGCGAAAGAGGTAACAGGTACAACTTGATACTTAAGAGACATATACAAACCTTAAAGGGCAAACTAAAATTTGGGCAAACTATGACATTGGATGTCTACTTTGACAAGTGCCTACCGCTTCAGTTCACCACAGAGCCTAGAGCTACCAGCTTCGTACTGGACCAGTATCAATGTGGATGAAGTTACTACGAGAGTAATAACCAACACCACCTGCTTGCAGACTTTTAGCTACGTCTCTCAGCTCCTTTAAATCAACACCATCGATACGAAAATCGATCGCTTTTCCAAGCATGTGGTAGCTCTTTTTCGCAACCCCACTCGACTTAGATCGTAATGCTTCGTTTGTCGCCGGTGAACGGTAACCAGAGATGATCTGAACTTCTTTTTGAATACCCAAGATATTTTGGATCTGAGTGATCTGATCAAAGAGGTTCTTATCCATTGGGTGGATTTCATTGCGGCGGAAGTCTCGACATAACTTACTAAGGCGAGCCATTTCATCACCAATATAGTTAGTCCCATCGAAATAACAGGTCTCTAATCTTTCACCAGTATGAAGGTTGTTCATGCTAATCGTTCTTGGTTGATCAGGGTATGAAGCAAAAGCAATAGAAGGAGTAAGTGAGGCAACAACAGCAGTACCACCAGCGTAAGTCAGAAACTGACGGCGTGAAAATAAACTTTGAGACATACAGCAAGAAAACCAATTAGATCGAACAAAAAACGCACGATACATAATGGAATTTGCTGCGTCAACGTACAAAAACCGCGCAAAACGTTAGTATTTGTAACCTTTGCACGGTTAGTTATTGATACTCATTATAATTTTATCAATAGAAGGCGAGTTGTCATTTTTTGGTCAAGATAACCATTCTATGCATATCTGCCATTAACCACCCTGTTTATCGTATTGATAGATGTCGCCACGATATTGAATCCCCTCTTCCTCAAATAACACGGTTTGATAAATGATATGTACAGGGATTCTTTTCTTGAGTCGAACTTTAGTATTGGGTGCTAGGTCATCACTCTGATTCGGCACTTTCTTTACCTTAGTCGCAAATAACAACTCCGCGAGTTCCTCGGCATGCTCAACACGAATACAACCAGAGCTATAGGCGCGGAAGTCATCGTTAAACAAGCTTTTACTTGGGGTATCATGGAGATAGATAGCTCGCTTGTTGGGCGTATTGAACTTATACAAACCTAATGCATTGCTAGAGCCTGCTTGCTGACGCATTCGATATGGGAAAGAGTTGAAGTTGATTGTCTGCCAATCAATCTCGGTAGTATCGACAGTTTCCATCGAACGCCAACCATCAATCACTTGAAAATTGTGTGTTTCAAGATAACTTTCGTCGGCTTTTACTTTAGGCAAGATATCTTTAACCATGATTTTCCATGGCACGTTCCAAGTCGGGTTTAAGATCACCGAATCAAGTTTTATCTCTAAGAGTGGTGTTTTTCTCGATTTTCTCCCGACCACGACTTTAGATTCAAAAACCTCTTCTCCTCCTTCCCAATACTTCATATCAAAACTAGGTACATTCACCACTATCAGTGAGTCTCTATTTCTTGGCCATAAACGTGCACGCTCGGCGTTCAATGCTAGAGCAGTGAGTCGATCATCAAAGCCCATGTTGATCCACTTAATCGTGTCTGGTCCAATAATCCCATCCGCGGTAATCCCATGCATACTTTGAAAAGCTTTGGTCGCGATTTGTAAGTCTCGATCAAATCGAGGGGAATCGATAGCGATCATTGAAGTGTCTACGCCAACCAATGCAATGCGCTCAACCAGCGTCGCTTTGTCTGAAAGTTGATCCCCCAAGCGTTTCAAACCTTTTTGTCGGTAACGTTCAACACCAAGCTCTGATGCCGTGTTTAAAACAGAATAGGTTGCTTTGAATTGGTCAAAATCGCCAACCGGTGGCGCGTAAGACAGCACCATCTCCAACAAGTAATCATTGGCGACGCTGCTTTTTAGTCTCATAACAATATGAGGTGAAGGCGCGGGTAATTTAGAATGCAGCTGACCGGAGAAATACCACTCCTTACCTATGATTGGCGCATTCTCAACGTAGCTCAGATAATAGATGAAGGTGTCAGTCAGTAGTATGTCCAACTCTTGCCACTGCTGTCGAGATTGGTATTGGCGAATCTGTTTAAGCTGTCGCTCAAAAAGCGGGGCCATCTTCGCTTGTTCAATCAGCGATAACTGGAATTCAAACGCCTTGACCAGCTCGGGAGAGTCCCACAAGAATGGAAATGAGGTATCTTGGTAAATGCTCTGGGTAAGTTCAGGGTATATCAGCATGAAAGAGAGCTCTGAATCTGCCGGAATAAACCGACGCTCTTCAGAACTCGTATAGCTCCATGTACTCACGGAAACTAGTACTAATAAACCACAGAAGTATCTCGCTAACATGCCTTACTCCATCACCACTAATCCCATAAGTATGGCAAAGAAATTGGAGTAAGCATGTTAATTTTTAAGACAGTATATGCATCAAATTGACGACCAGTGATTATCCCACTGGACGGATGATTGCTGGCTTGATTTCTCATAAGGCTTGCGTTGGCTAACCACACTGCCCGCCCCAGAACTCAACCTAAATTCACCATCAAGTAGCACAGCACCAGAAGCATCAGATAATGCCGATAATTCCACTAACTCTTTGGTTTGTTTAGACCAAATACCGTAGCAATTGCCTCGTGGCGAGGTGGCGATAATCCAATCATCGGATGCGGCAATACTTGCAATGTAGTGATTAAATCGCGCCCATTGCTCTGGCTCTGCATTCAAGGATTCGAACTCACCGCCTTTCGTATGCATCGCTAAAAGTGAAGGATATTCATCAGGTTCGCCGCGATATTGCTGGCCACAAAGTACTGTCTCTGCCCCATCATGCGCTAAGTGTCGAATGCTTAACTTCTTATCCAGCAATTCAACCTGTTCAAGCAGCTCACCTTGCGATGAAACATAGCTCAAACTAGGCTGCATGGAATCCAAGTTTTTCGGTGTTCGACCATCAGTGTGTACACCGCCAACGCCGATAGCAAGATTACCATCAGGCATGATAATCACTTCGTGAGGGCCAATACCAAAACCGGTGAATTCTTCGACCTTACGGTATCCTTGCGCAACATCATAGACGCCAATCACGCCCTGGCTTGTGTCCGTTTTCCCTTCAGTAGCATACAGTAGAGTACCGTCTAACGAGTATACGCCGTGACCATAGAAGTGACGGTTGTTACCCTTCACTACCATTTTTATCTGCTCACCACTTTTGTAGTCAAACACCATAAAGTAGTCACCAGGGCGACGGGCAAACACCACCGCATGGGATGACGTTGGACAAATGGCGACACCATGACCGCGCTCAGGGATCGGTAGCTGGTTCAGTGGCATGCCATATTCATCAGCAACAACCGCTGAATACTGACCTCGACCATTAAGTGCGCAGCCAATCAACTGAGGTTTGCTCGATGCTTTTTCACCTGAACGGCTAGCACATCCGAACGGCAGCACTGGTACAGCAGCACAACCCAGTGCTGCTTTCAGTAAGGTTCTTCGTGTAGTATCAGTCACCATCGGTAGCATTAAATCCTATTACCACGCCAAGTTCTATCGCCACTTCTTCATGAATCAGGTACTTCAAACGCTCAAGTTTGTTGTACTGAGTCAGCACCTCGCGGTAACCCTCTTTACTCTGTAATAACTCAAACAAGCTTGAATCAGTAGGCCAAGTATCTAGCGTCAATGTGAACTGGTCAGCAACACGATCTGCAAGTGCGTTTAAGCCCTTATCTCTCAATAATCCGTCTAGGCCATTGCCATCAGCAATGTACAGATTCTGAAGTGCCGCTACATTGGCTTTGAGTTGAGTCATCGAGGTTTGTGCACGCCATGATTCTGAGAAATAAGGGCGCGGGTGACCAATTTTTGCCATCGGACGGCTCAGCTTTTTCATGCTGTAATCAAGTTGGTTGGTCAGTAGTGCGATGTATTCCGACTCCCAACGCATCTCGTCCAAGGCTAGCCATGGGTTAACTTGCCAAGCTTCAGCAATTGAAGCTGATTTCATTGCCAAGTTTTGTGCAATTGCTTGTGAAGACAAACAGCCCGATGCTTTATCTTTAATCAGTGGCGATTGCTCGTCATAAAGTGACCATTCCAACGCGCCTAAACCTTGAACTGTCACGCTTTGTTGCGCGATTTCGTCTTGTGTCCAGGCTTTGGTCTGTTGAGTCAATTGACGCATCTTAAGACCCGTCGTGTTCTTCTTGTCTGGCCAGAACTGAACATTCCAGCTCTCTTCTAGTGCCGCCGTTGGACCACGTTCTTGCCCTTGCAGCGCCATCCAACTGTTCATGGTGATCTGCCACTGATTTTTAACTGCATCTAACTCGACGTTATTTGTTTCACAGTAACCTTGCATCAAGGCTTCTAATTCGCTCGATTGCTTAGCGAATAGTACTGCTGAATCAAACTCCTGTTGATACACACTACGACTAATATGACTTGTCGTGTCGGCTTGATAAGACACACCGTTAACCTCAGACGAAGCAACTTGCTCCCCTGATGATTGACAGCCTGCCATGGCTAAAACCGACAAAGGCATTAACAATAATTTTTGAGCCATGCTGTTACCTTACTTCCTAATTTTTCTTTTAATTATATGAGTTCATCAAATATGAAAACGACCGCTGAGCTCGTATTTCTACAAGTTCAGCGGCAGTCATTCATTTATTCGCTACTTGTTTCGCTCATCAAGCCTCTGGCTCAAATGAGTTCAAGTTAGCTTATAGTGAATCTAAGAACGCCAGCAGTGCTTCACGTTCGCTACGACTTAGTGACAACACTTTCTGTTTCGCCATCTCAGCTTCACCACCGTGCCATAGCACAGCTTCCATCACGTTTCTTGCTCGACCATCATGCAGCAAGAAGGTGTGGCCATTCACTTCTTTTGTATAACCTAAACCCCACAATGGTGTGGTTCGCCACTCACGTCCATTCGCTAGATACTCTGGACGATTATCCGCTAGACCTTCACCCATATCATGCAGCAGCATATCGGTATAAGGGCTGATTAACTGGTTAGAGAGTGCAGGTAAACCGTCTCGCTTAGCGGTACGAATCTCAGCTTGGTGACAGCTTTGGCACCCAATCTCTTTGAACCGTTTCTTGCCTTGAACAACAGCAGGGTCATCAACATTTCGACGAATTGGAACCGCTAAGTGCTGAGAGTAGAACTCAACAAAGTCGAGAATATTATCGCTGACTTCTGGCTCACCACCATTAGGGAAATCATCACATGTTGACTGTGCTGATGTGCAGTTTTCGTTCGGGAACAAGCTACTTGTTAAACCTAAATCACCATTAAATGCCGCAGCGTTTTGCTGCATTAGGTTTGGTTGCCCTGCTTTCCAACCAAATCGACCCAACGCCATCTCGTTAGTTTGAACGTCAAGAACGTAATTGGCTTTGCCTGTTACACCTTGATTGTCCGCAGCTTGCTGCTTCGCGAAGCCAAGAATCGTTTCTTGTGGAATGCTCTCGAGCAAACCTAGGCCGATCATTGGTGGCGCAACACGAGCTGAGAATTCAGTTTTAGGATTCATCTCACCGAACGCAAGCTCAGTGATTTTTAAAATCGGTTTACGCAGAGTAACGACCGTGCCGTCTTTGAAGGTAACAGGTACATCCGTGTAGCTAATGTTTACTTTACCCTCTGGTTTTACCCCTTGAAGCGCAAAGTCTTGTAGCTGACCACCGTAAGTTGGCTCTGGTATGCCGCCATCTCGGATAAAGGCTTGTCTTTGCTCTGGTGTTTCGGCCGGAATGCTTAAGCGAACTAGCATAGATACTGCGTTCTCATCGCCTTTTTCTGGCGCGTGGCCTCGCCCATCTTTGATGTGACAGTTTTGACAACCGTTCGTGTTAAACAACGGACCTAAACCATCACGAGCGTCAGTTGATGATGGCGCGGGTACCCACGGGTTTCTAAAGAAGCTATTACCAACGCTGAAATCTAAGCGCTTGCTCATTGGTAAATTAGCAGCAGGAAGAGAAAAAGCATTTGCTCCCTCTTTCTTTACGGTCGTTTTACCACCGGAGTAGGTTTCATGGGCGTGTAATGGAGATAAGAAAAACAGTGCAGTTAAGAGTGAGGCTGATAGATACGACTTCATACAGTGCCTTGCTGAATTTTTGATTTTAGTTTTTATAAGGAAGTGGCTTTTTTCTTAGCAAACAATTAAGGGCTCAATCAGAGCCCTTACATTGGTGTTTGACTCAGGTTCTTAGAACTCGTGATCAGCCGTGTCTGGGTTTAGGCTATCAATGCCAATCACACCAGCAGCACGCTCAATTGCAGCTGTTTGAGATACTAGAGCAACAATTGTTTTATTTACTAGTGCGTTACCTGCAGCGTTGTCAGCAGCAATTAGCTGGTCAAAGTGCTGGTTGTTTTTCTCAGCAGACGTTACCAGTTGGCCTACTTGTGCACGTGCTAGGTCAAACTGCTTTTGAATCTCTTTCGCAGCTTGCTCATCTTTTTGCTCAACTAGGTCAAACAGGCTTGGACCTGAAAGTAGAGTACCGTCTTCACGCTTGTATAGACCCGTGTAAACGTTGTAGATACCTTGCTCGTTGTAGTAATGAGAGTTATGCGTGTTATCAGAGAAGCAATCGTGCTCATCTTCGGTAGAGTTCGCTTCTAATGCTACCTTCATACGCTCACCAGCAAGCTCACCAAGAGACAGTGAACCCATGCCGAATAGCATTTTACGTAGGCCGTTTTCACTTGATTCAGAAAGAAGCTCTTGACGGTAGTTACCTTTCTCGCCTTCAGCCCATTGCTTTTCCATCCACTCTAGGTCTTGAATTAGTAGCTCAGCTGATGCTTTTAGGTATGCGCCACGACGGTCACAGTTGCCATTTGTACACTCAGCACCAACAACGAAGTCAGTGTAAGCACGCTCACCTGCACCTGAGTTTGTGCCATTCAGATCTTGACCCCAAAGTAGGAATTCAATCGCGTGGTAACCCGATGCTACGTTTGCTTCAGAACCACCGATCTCGTTTAGCTCTGCGATTAACTCAGGAGTAATGTTCGTCGCATCTACTGTCGTCTGACCAATTTGGAACGTTTTGTTTGCAACGATGTTAGCGCTTGCGCCTTCGTTACCTAGTTCGTATTGGTAATCAGAAGAAACGTAATCGATCAGACCTTCATCTAGTGGCCATGCGTTTAGTTGACCTTCCCAATCATCAACAACCACGTTACCGAAGCGGAATACTTCAGACTGCTGGTATGGTACGCGAGATTCAAGCCAAGCTAGTTTTACTTTTTCGAAGTTGCCAGCAGAAGGAGAAGCTAAGAAGGTATCGATAGAAGAGTTCAACGCTTTTGCTGTGATTACTGAATCAGCAAATACCGCGTGTGCAATATCTGCGTAATGTTCTACTACTTGATCTTGAGTTACTGCAGCGAAAGAAGAAGCAGAGGCAAAAATGAGTGACGAAGTTACGGCTTTTGTCACTAAAGATTTGATAGTCATGAAGCATCCTTGTTGAGCTTTAAATTATTATTCGTAGTAATAGTGCAAACCATTATCATTTGCACTACGGATTGGAATAATACAAACTTACAATTTTATTGCAAGATAAATACAAAAAAACCTCACATATGTGAGGTCTTTAAACGTTTCTGTGTTAAGCGCAACAAGCTGCGGATTAGATATCCAAGTTATGCTTGCCGTGTGAAACTTTCGCTTTTAGGTAGCTTTCATTACCTGATTTGATATGAGCAGAGGTATTCACCACTTCTTCAATCTCAATACCAAAGGATTTTAGCTCATTGATCTTCTTAGGGTTGTTGGTGACTAAGCGGATTTTTGTGGTACCTAAAGCGCGTAGCATTTCAGCAGCTTCAGTAAAATCGCGTAGGTCATCGCCAAAACCTAGGTGGTTGTTGGCTTCATAGGTGTTCATGCCTTCGCTTTGAAGGCGGTACGCATCGATCTTGTTATATAAGCCAATACCACGACCTTCTTGACGTAAATAAAGAATCACGCCGCCAGTTTCACCCATAATTCTGATGGTTTCATCTAGCTGCTCACCGCAATCACAACGAGAAGAGTGGAAAACATCACCAGTAAGGCACTCAGAGTGCATACGAACAAGAGGTACATCTTGCGTCTTATCTGCTGATTTGAATATCACAGCAACATGCTCTTTATCTGTTTTCAATCCATGAAAAGAGAGCAATTCAGCATCAATACTGCTTGTTACTCCTACTTTGAAATCTATTCTGGCACGCACTTCCGCCATAGCTATACTCACTTGAAAATTCGATGTATTTAACAACACTACATTATATGTCTAGGCAATATTTTGTAGCTAACTATCTAATGATAGACACTATGAGGCTCTTAACAATTTTTTTCAAGGTCGATAGAGCATAAATTGTTATAATATAACAATTAATCTTCAGGTAACAAAAAACCCCACATTGGTTTGACCAACATGGGGTTATAAATGAATCAGTTGCAGCGGAACCTGCTATTTTTACCGAACACTCAACTGACTTGGGTCTGTTTCCAAATCACAAGTTGTACCCAAGCGTTCTCCAATTCAGCTAGCTCTTCTTGCGTCAGCGTAGAGATGCTCGACTTCGCACTGTATCTTTCTGCCCATTTGTCGGAACGAACATGGGTATGGAACTCTTTTTTTAAATTTGAGATAACGTTATCCACAGACACATCCTTATATACAGTGCTTAGCCTTTATAATCCGTTAATGTTACAAAATACAGGTCAATTGGTAAACAGTAATACACAATTTTTATGAGCGCTTTCTAACACTTTTTACTGATAAATATATAAATAACAGAAATAATAGGCTCGGTATCAACCAAAGTAATAAGTTTGCCGTGCTCAATGACGGTTTATAAAGCACAAATTCTCCAAACCTCTCCGTCATATATTGAGTAATTTCATGATTACTCTTCCCTGCTTTCACCATATTAAATACAACTAGACGTAAGTCCTTTGCAATTGGAGAGTTTGATTCAATCAGGTTTTGGTTTTGACATTGAGGGCAGCGCAGTGTCTTTGCTAAAGCAATGGCACGCTGTTGTTGGTCAGGACTTTCAAATTCAAAAAGTTCTACTTGAATGCTGGTGCTCTTATCGCTGGGTGTAAACAAGTCTTCCGCCACCGCAGGCAAACTCGTCACGATAATCATAGAGGCAAATAATATTATTTGGGCTAAAGATCTCATCATCCATCCACACCATCAAAATATAAGGCGAGCTCATCTTGCCATGCAGATTCATTAATAACGCCCATTAACTTCTTCACAATATTTCCTTTGGCATCAACCAAATATGTCTCTGGGGTCCCTATTACACCTAATTCTAAAGCCAACTTACCATGAGGATCGCTAATCACTTTTGTATAGGGGTTGCCATCGCTTGATAACACATTCATTGCAGCCGCGGGGTTATCTCTATAGTTGAGCCCAACAATAGGAATCCCTTTATCGCGAAGTGCTAATAAATAGGTATGTTCCGATTTGCAGATACCACACCATGAAGCCCATACATTCACTAACTGGTATGGGTGCTCAGTAATGTCTTTTAACGTCAGTTTTTGTTTACTGCTGATGCCTTCTCTATCCGTTAAAGCCATAGAAGTAAATTCAGGAAACGCTCTTTGTTGTATCGATACGGTGGTGGTTTGCTGTTTGTTATCAAGAGCAAACAAAAATACCAACACCAACACCAGTGCCAATACAATAAGCGTAATAAGTTTGTTACGAACGCTGATATGCATACTGTGACGCCTTAACGGTTTTCTTTTTACGATGAGTTAACGAAAGCAGTGCCCCCAGTATGGATATCAAACCACCGAACCAAATCCAGCGCGCATACGCTTTGTATTGAACACGGAATGCATAAGCGGTTGAATCCACTTTTTCACCCATGGTGATATACACGTCGCCATGCCAGAACCACTTCATTGCTGGCTCACTCATGTTCATTACTCTGACTTGGTAATGTCTTCTCTCTGGTGCGATAGAAAATGCTTGTTCGTCGGCATGGAGGTTGAGCAAGGCTCTTTCTGCCGTAAAATTCGAAGCGACATAGAGCTCTGTATCGCGATGAGAGAGCGTCCAGTCCATAAACTCAACCTCTTCACCTGGGCTCAATTTGTAACTACGCTCAAATGAATGGTAACTGTTCATCGCGGCACCTATCGCTAATACTGCGACACCCACATGCGCCAACGTCATCACCCATACTTTGCGTTGAAACTTAGAGTTGCGCGTTACCGCCAAGCCGTAAACATGAGTCAGAGCTACCCAAAACGCAAGTGCCCATGTCAGTAGAACCATCACTTGAATCGCTTCAACTTGCGAAGCATAAGTTACAAAGCCAATACAGAGAGACAATAAGGCAATAATTCCAATCACACCTTTCGACGCTTGAGGTTTGATACTGAGCAATGGCGCTAACCCTATCACTCCCATCGCCAGCAGAGCCAACGGCGCAATGAGTAAATTAAAATAAGGTGCACCTACGGATATGTTTCCAAGGCCAAGTAATTCAAAAACCATTGGGTAGAAGGTACCAAACACCACCACCGCCGTAGCCAGAACAAATATAAGTACCGCCACTAAACTCAAAAAACTTTTACTCGCAAAGCTAGTGATTGGATTCGACTCGAAAGATTCACCACGAACAATAAGAAGAGAAAACGAACTCACTAACACCAAAACCAGTATCAGCAACAGCGCGATACCTTTGGTTGGGTCAACAGCAAAAGCATGAACGGAAGTGAGGACGCCAGATCGAACAATAAAGGTACCGAGGATACTTAAACAAAACGTAATGAAAGCAAGGCTAAGTGACCACTTCAGCAACTGTTGCTTGCCTTTAGCAACACCCAAACTGTGCAATAGAGCGGTTGATGTTAGCCAAGGTAATAGGCTGGCATTTTCTACCGGGTCCCAGAACCACCAACCACCCCACCCTAACTCGTAGTATGCCCACCAAGAACCAAGAATGATCCCCGCGGTTAAAAAGATCCAAGCGACCAAACACCAACTGCGACAATGAGCGACCCAATCGAACTCAATCGGATCCACTAGCAAAGCGGCCACAGCAAATGCCAAGACCACAGAGAAACCAACATAACCCAAATACAACAGAGGCGGATGGAATATCAAACCAACGTCTTGCAGCATTGGGTTAAGATCGCGCCCTTCAAGTGGCAAGGTCGAATTCAATTCAAATGGGTTCGAAGCAAATAAGGTAAACCATGCAAATATCGCGAGTAACACATTCATCACCCACAATACGCGGCTCTGATACTCAGAAGAATATTGCTTTTGTAGGGCAATCACACCCGACCAACAGCTAATGGTTAAGACCCAAAATAGCAATGAGCCTTCATGTCCAGCCCACACAGCGGCCATTTTGAAGAAGGTGGGTAATTGAGTATTGGAGTGTTCTGCAACATAGAGGATGGAAAAGTCGTCACCGACAAAGGCATAGCCAAGTAAAACGATAGCGCCAATGGAAAACAAAGCGCTAGAGAGGGAGAAACTGCGAATTAAAGCCACATTTTGTGCTTGTTTAGTTAGCATTTGATACATCGAATGCACAGCAATAATGCTGCTGAGAACAGCGACTAAAATTAAACTAAACAGCCCCAAAGAACCGACCATATCACCTCAATCAGGATCTACCTAAGCAGAACCAAGTTAAACCATTATTGGCATTGATTGCTCAACTAGCTGATGTAACTCAACTAGCTATTATTACTCAACTAGCTACTGTTACTCAGCGAAAAGAAATTTAGTGAGCAGATGTTTAATATCCAACATCCACTCACTTATAACCTTGAGCGAAATTAAGCTAACGTTAATTGTCCTGCATAAAGGACAAAGGTTCTTAGCATTAATACGCCCATCAGGCTCAATGAAGTAACAGAGAAAATATACACAGTACTATGGCGAACCGATGCTGGTGTCACGGCGTTAAGCAACAAGGGTAAAACCATACCCACACCAATTACGCCATACCAGAACCAACTTGCCCAGAAACCACCGCCAATCGCGTTCCATACTGCCTGCTCACTTTGACCACCAGCAAATATCAACCCAGTGAAGAAAGTAACAAGGACAAACAGTTCAAACATAACAACAGGACGTTCGAAGCCGTGGATCCAAGAAATACTGGCACTATGCGGAGACTCCTTAAAGACCAACACACCAAATAAAATACATGCCGCCGCTCCCGAGGATAAACTCGAGAATAAGAACAATATCGGCAACACTGGGTTATTCAGCATTGGGAAGGTATTTAGCGCAGAGAGTAAGAAGCCAGTGTAAGCCGCAAGTAATAGCGCAAGCACAGCCAAGAATATTTCAAAAACATTCTCAAAAGATTCTAATTTGCCAATCCAGTTACTGACAAAATCGAGTCGCCCTTTTAACCATGCTTGATCACTCAAGAATACGGCAATCTGATTTCGGAATATAATGCCGATCCAAACAAATAGGATCACCATATACACTTGGAATAAGATCACACCCATCGACATCACTGACGTCGGATTATAAAAGATCATGATCTTCCAAAATGATAGTGGTTTCGTCAGGTGGAAAACCAAGATCAATAAACCTGTGATGATCCCGAATGGTGCTAGAAAAGCCGTTGCCTTTAATACACCATTATTCGCTGGATCCCCATCAATCACCTTTCTCTTGAGATAGATCGAGATCATCACTGCACCCGCTGACATACCCGCCAAAAACAGATAGATAGCAATGATCCAGTCCCAAACCACGGTACCTGATTGAAACGCTGTATCCCATGCACTCATAATCAAATCTCCCCTTTTTGGTGTGGTACTTTATAGAGTTTTGGCTGAGTACCTAGATAAGCCTTATCTCTGTAAACCACTTCAGATTTAAGTACCTGGTTTATCTCGCTCTTAGGGTCATTTAAGTCGCCAAATATCAGCGCATTGGTCGGGCAAGATTCAACACAAGCAGGTAATTTACCTTGTGCAAGATTGGTATCACGGCAGAAGTTACATTTGTCGGCCGACTTATTTTCAGGATGGAAGAAGCGCACTTGATATG
Organism: Vibrio sp. 070316B; assembly: GCF_013114115.1. Classification (NCBI taxonomy): domain Bacteria; kingdom Pseudomonadati; phylum Pseudomonadota; class Gammaproteobacteria; order Vibrionales; family Vibrionaceae; genus Vibrio; species Vibrio sp. 070316B. The sequence goes on from NZ_VTYC01000031.1 coordinate 33,487, forward strand.
GACAAGCTAGCAGGCAATAACCACAGCCGACACACTTCTCTTTATGTACATCGACAATTCCTGTCTTCTCATCTTTATAGGCGGCGCCTGTTGGGCAAACCATCACACAAGGTGCATTATCACAATGTTGACAAGAGTTACGAGTGAAACGGTAATCAACATTTGGATATTCACCTTGAGGTTCACTCTTTACGATTTCTAAGCGCGATACGCCTTCAGGCACTTTGTTTACTTCACGACACGCCTCAGTACAAGCAGTACAGCCAATACAAGCAGTTTCGTCATGAACCATTCCGTAACGCTTGGTGCCATCTTCCTGAACGTTAGCCAGCGTTTTGCGGCTTGTAACCGCTGCAGTACCTGCAACACCAGTTGTGAAAATAACGGCACCCGCGCCAGCTAAAAAGTTTCTTCTTGAGCAGCTCATAGATTACTCCCCTTCTTTCTTCTGGTTGAAGTCTGAATGGCAATCCACACACAGCTTGATGGTTTGCTTTTTATCTAAGCCAAGCACCTTCGCTTCACTCGCATGCACATCGTGACAGTTTGAACACGTTAAGTTTTGTGCGTGTACGTCATGAGTCCAACTCGCTTCGCGCAGATCATCAGGCTTGTGACAATCTATACATTGGCTGTTGGCGTCTAGGATTAAGCTAGGATCGAGGAAAACCTTTTCGGTTCCGGGTTGTGATTGAGCCGCGCGATACTTCACCACCTCAGGTGCACCATCACGGTGATCGGGGCCAATAGAACTATGACAATCTGTGCAATTCACTTCACGGCCAAGCAAAGCGTGCGCACTCTCATCATGTGAACCAAATACCGTTTCTTTAGAATCTTTATGGCATTGGACACACTTGTAATCTTTGTCACGTATTAATTCGACTTCATGTCTTGTTGACTCTCCTACTGGCGTAACAGCAGGCTCTGCAACAGCATGAATGGAGTAACCATAGAGGCAGAATGCTAGAAGGGATTTAAGCATTATGACTATGGCCAATTTAATATTGCCCATTTTATCCTTTCCTTATACCGGCATTATTTAACTCTCAACTAAATAATATTCCGGTTAAACAAAAGTACCCTTAAACGATATTATTACCGCTTAAATGATATCAATTCTTATTTTGGATAAGCCACAACGCTTTCTATATTTAGAATATACCCCTAATTAGGTAAAGCGAAATATACAAAGGGTAATATGTGAACACAATCACCCTATTTACAGCAAGGATATGCAGGGTAATTGTTTGTTATATATGATAATAATTCTCAATAAGACCAGTCTAACTTGATGTCCACATACCCCTTTAGGGTTATATAAACTTCAACGTGATTGAAGTCACTGTCATTAATTGATCTAAAACAAGCAAACATCCGACACGTAACAAAATGTGTTTATTTATGAATTAATATAAACAGCAATTCTCCAGTTCTTAATTTGAATAGCAAACTCACAACGCTTGGTATAAAAATCAGTATATTGGAGATATCACTGTGAAAAAGCATTGGATACGTAATTCCGTCACAGCATTATTAATGGTTAGCGCATCACTAGTAAGCGCGACCAGCTTTGCTGCGTCTGAACAAAAAGAAATTGGTGATCCTCGTAACGACCAGTTCGAGCAAAACCACCCAGATCAATACCATTCATGGAGACAAACGTCAGAGAGCGAAGCCATTGAAGACGCACTAAAAGAAGATCCAAACATGGTTATTCTATGGGCGGGCTACGGTTTCGCGAAAGATTACAACAAAGCCCGCGGCCACTTTTATGCGGTTGATGATGTAAGACAAACCCTGCGTACTGGTGGACCAACCGACGAAAACTCAGGCCCAATGCCAATGGCGTGTTGGAGCTGTAAAAGCCCAGACGTAGCACGCGTTATTGAAGAACGTGGTGAAGACGGCTACTTTGAAGGTAAATGGGCTCGTCTTGGCAGTGAGATAGTCAATCCAATTGGTTGCGCCGACTGTCACGATACTCAAAGTGAAGGCTTTAAAAATGGCGAACCTGCACTAAAGATCACTCGTCCTTATGTTGAACGTGCGTTCGATGCGATTGGGAAGAACTTCGAAGAGCAAGGTCGCTTTGATCAGCAAGCCTCTGTGTGTGCTCAATGTCACGTGGAATACTACTTCACAGGTCCAACAAAAGGTGTGAAGTTCCCTTGGGATAAAGGGACGCGTGTCGAACAGATGGAAGAGTACTACGATGACATTGGTTTTAAAGATTGGACACATAAAGTCTCTAAAGCACCAATGCTAAAGGCTCAACACCCAGGTTACGAAACTTGGCGTGAAGGTATTCACGGTAAGAACAACGTTGCTTGTGTTGACTGCCACATGCCTAAAGTGACGAAAGAAGACGGTACCGTTTACACCGACCATAAAGTAGGTAACCCGTTTGACCGCTTCGAAGACACTTGTGCTAACTGCCATACTCAATCTAAAGAGACCATGCGTAACATCGTTTCAAGCCGCAAAGCTCAAGTACTAAACATGAAGCTGACCGCTGAGAAACAAATCGTAGCCGCTCACTTTGAAGCAGGCGCAGCATGGGAAGCAGGCGCAACAGAACAAGAGATGGCACCTATCTTACAAGATATTCGTCATGCGCAATGGCGTTGGGACTACGCTATCGCATCTCATGGTGTTCACATGCACGCACCTGAAGTAGCCCTAGAGGTTCTTGGAACGGCGGTTGACCGCGCAGCAGACGCGCGAACTAAGATTGTTCGTCTACTTGCGAAGAAAGGCATTACCGATCCAATCGAGATTCCAGATATCTCAACCAAAGAAGCCGCTCAGAAAGCGCTAGGAATGGACATGGATAAGATGAATGCTGAGAAGCAACACTTCTTAGACACCGTGGTTCCTAAGTGGGAAGAGCAAGCTGAAAAGCGTGAAGCTAACTACGAATACTAGTTCCTTCAAATAGACCAATAAGAGAAAACCAGTCACACTGTAAAGGTGTGGCTGGTTTTTTAGATTTGGGCGCACTCAACCGTCCCAATTTCACATTACCTTTTAGCTAATTCAAGGAACAAAGAATGAAGCACTTACTTTCGCTTTCGGCATTATGCATCGCATTAATAAGTTCTGGACTTCACGCCTCTGAACGAGCAGAAACAGGGTGGGAAATGATTGAGGAAGGTGCGCTTGTGGTTGATGTCAGGACACCAGGAGAGTTCAAGCAAGGTCATCTGGACAATGCGCTTAACTACCCTCTTTCTGAAGTCGCTACGCACTTTGCCAGAATAGACAAAGCTCAACCTATCGTTTTGTATTGCCGCAGTGGTAACCGCTCAGGACAAGCTTACCAATATTTGAAAGCTCAAGGGTTTACACAGATCCACAACGCTGGCGGCTTAATTGAGATGCAAGAAAGCAAATAATCTAGAAATTAAAGATAGTGCCCGTTTAACGGATCATTTGCTTAGCTTGGTTGATCGAATGGATGATAGAGACACGATCAATGCCTTTCTGGTTAGAATCGAGAATTTGAGTCCAAGCATCGATCGCTTGTTGATAGCGCATACTGATGAAGTGATCGGTCGCTATCAACATCAATGCCGTACGATCGTTGGGATCAAGCTCCATGGATTGATTTAAGAGCACTTTCACATCATCACTCATCGCCTGTGAACTTAGGTAATACAAGGCGCTCGCTTTAGCTGCATAAAGCCCTGAAGGCGCCTGTGGGTCTAAACGAATCGCATAGTCGTAACAGGTAAATGCAGCATCAAACTCCCCTTTCTGCATATAAACACCACCAAGCTTAAACCAAAGGTCTGATTGATTAGGGTCTTGCTCCAAGCTCTGCTGAAGTTCATTTTGGAAATCTGTTGCTGTATAGCTGCTGTCGTCACTTGAAGCAAGTTGAGGGGCTTCTTGTTTCATCTGAGACCAAACCAGAATGCTGGCTAATATCGCCACACATGAAATAAGGAGGTTGCCTTTAAGATGACTGGTTTTTCTGTTTGACGCGATCACGACTGCCACTAGAAATAGGCTCATTAGCAGCAAAGCAATCAGTAACCAGATATCCATTCCACTCTCCTTTCATTGACGCTTTACTGTACCTTTTTCTCACTAAAACAATATTGATCGAGGTTTAGCTATTGGCTTTTAAACAAGTCACAGCCAAATTCTAGGTAATAAAAAACCGAGCACAATGGCTCGGCTTTTTGTCTCAACTTCTATTTATAGAAGTGAAAGATTACTCAGTGTCTTGCTCGCTATCAGAAGCGTCTGATGCTTGCTCTTCACTTGATTCAGAAACGACTGCTGCTTCAGCGTTTGCTACTTCAGCTTCGCCTTCAACAACCTCAGCTTCTTCTACTTCGTCGATACGTTGTAGACCTACAACATTCTCGTCGTCAGAAGTACGAATCAGTGTTACACCTTGAGTGTTACGACCAACTTGGCTCACTTCCGCAACGCGAGTACGTACTAGCGTACCTGCGTCGGTGATCATCATCATTTCGTCGCCTTCTTCAACTTGAACAGCGCCAACAACTGGGCCATTACGTTCAGAGACTTTGATAGAAACCACACCCTGCGTTGCACGGCCTTTCGTTGGGTATTCAGCTAGTTCAGTACGCTTACCGTAACCGTTTTGAGTCACAGTTAGGATATCGCCTTCGTTAGAAGGAACAATCAACGATACTACTTGATCGTCTTCTGGAAGCTTCATACCACGAACACCAGAGGCAGTACGGCCCATTGCACGTACTTTGTCCTCGTTAAAGCGAACAACTTTGCCCGATTTAGAGAACAGCATGATGTCGCTATCACCGTTAGTGATGTCAACGCCAATCAGTGAATCATCGTCACGTAGGTTAACTGCAATTAGGCCGTTAGCACGTACGTTTGCGAACTGATCCAGTGATGTCTTCTTAACAGTACCGTCACCCGTTGCCATGAAGATGAATTTCTCATTAGAGAACTCAGAAACAGGCAGGATAGCCGTGATACGCTCACCTTCTTCTAGAGGAAGAATGTTAACGATAGGCTTACCACGAGCAGTACGACTTGCTAATGGCAGTTGGTAAACTTTCAGACGGTATGTCTTACCACGAGTAGAGAAACATAGGATGTTATCGTGAGTATTAGCAACAAGCAGACGCTCAATGTAATCCTCATCTTTCATCTTAGTTGCACTCTTACCTTTACCACCACGACGCTGAGCTTCGTAGTCGCTTAGGATTTGGTACTTAACGTAACCTGCGTTAGAAAGCGTTACTACAACATCTTCTTGAGCAATCAGCTCTTCCATGTCGATGTCATGAACTGCCGCTGTGATTTCTGTACGACGCTCGTCGCCATAGATTTCACGTACCGCTTCAAGTTCTTCACGGATAACTTCCATCAAACGCTCAGTGCTTGCAAGAATGTGCATTAGCTCAGCGATTTCTTCTAGAAGTGCTTTGTACTCGTCTAGAATCTTCTCGTGCTCAAGGCCAGTTAGGCGGTGAAGACGAAGTTCTAGAATTGCTTGTGCTTGTGTTTCCGTTAGGAAGTATTGACCATCGCGGATGCCGTATTGGTCTTCCAACCAATCAGGACGAGCTGCGTCAGTACCTGCACGCTCAAGCATTGAAGCTACGTTACCAAGGTCCCAGCCGCGAGCAACTAAGCCAGCTTTTGCGTCAGCTGGTGTTGGAGCGTTACGGATAAGTTCAATGATTTCGTCAATGTTAGCCAATGCTAGAGACAGAGCTTCAAGAATGTGTGCACGGTCGCGCGCTTTCTTCAGTTCGAAGATAGTACGACGTGTCACCACTTCGCGACGGTGGTCAACGAAGCACTTAAGCATGTCTTTTAGGTTAAACAACTGTGGTTGACCATTGTTTAGAGCAACCATGTTGATACCGAAAGTCGTTTGCAGCTGAGTTTGTGCGTATAGGTTGTTCAGAACAACTTCACCCACAGCGTCACGCTTACATTCAATAACAATACGCATACCATCTTTATCAGATTCGTCACGTAGAGCACTGATGCCTTCTACTTTCTTATCTTTAACCAGTTCAGCAATTTTCTCGATCAAACGAGCTTTGTTTACTTGGTAAGGGATCTCAGTAACGATAATGGTTTCTTTACCATTCTTGTCAGCTTCGATATCCGCTTTTGAACGCATGTAAACCTTACCGCGGCCAGTCTTGTATGCATCTACGATGCCTTTACGACCACTGATAAGTGCTGCTGTCGGGAAGTCAGGACCAGGAATGTAGTCCATTAGCTCATCAATAGTGATCTCTTCATTATTGATAAGTGCTAAACAGCCATCAACAACTTCACCTAGGTTATGAGGTGGGATGTTGGTAGCCATACCTACTGCGATACCAGAAGCACCGTTCACCAATAGGTTAGGAATTTTTGTCGGAAGAACTGCTGGGATTTGTTCAGTACCATCGTAGTTCGGTACGTAATCCACAGTTTCCTTATCAAGGTCAGCCAAAAGCTCGTGAGCAATTTTCGCCATACGAACTTCGGTATAACGCATTGCAGCCGCGGAGTCGCCATCGATAGAACCAAAGTTACCTTGGCCATCAACTAGCATGTAACGCAGTGAGAACGGTTGAGCCATACGAACAATTGTGTCGTATACAGCACTATCACCATGCGGGTGGTATTTACCGATTACATCACCTACTACACGAGCAGACTTTTTATATGGTTTGTTCCAATCATTACCTAGTACATTCATCGCGAACAAAACGCGGCGGTGTACTGGTTTTAGGCCATCACGCACATCTGGAAGGGCACGACCAACGATGACGGACATCGCATAGTCTAGGTATGAACCTCTAAGCTCATCTTCAATATTTACGGGCGTGATCTCTTTCGCTAGATCGCTCATAGAGCCATTTTCCCTCTATAGTCAGATCGTATATTTGAATACGTATAAGACCGAAAAATATAACACAAATTTACCTACGGAGGCATCACTTTCCCTATCCTTTTACCATCTTGTGACCCTTGTAGCCAATCAATTGATGAGAAATTGCACCTCAGCATCATATCTCGCTGAAACATGGTCACTTTACATCCAATAAATTCGCAAAATTGTAGATCTTCTGGTCAGCGAGAAAAGGCAAGTTATAATGCCTGCAATTTCATGGATGCATTATTTAACTTGGAAATGCCGATTATGACTAAATCACAAAACGTAGACCCAGCAGAAATTAAAAAATTCGAAGACATGGCGTCACGCTGGTGGGATCTCGAAGGCGAGTTTAAGCCGCTACACCAAATCAACCCACTTCGCCTAAATTACGTGCTAGAAAAAACCGAAGGCTTGTTTGGTAAGAAAGTACTCGACGTTGGCTGCGGCGGCGGTATTTTAGCGGAGAGCATGGCTGTTGAAGGTGCGGTAGTCACTGGCTTAGACATGGGCAAAGAGCCGCTCGAAGTGGCACGTCTTCATGCACTAGAAACCGGCACCAAGCTAGATTACATCCAAAGCACGATTGAAGATCATGCAGAGCAAAACCCGCAAACTTACGATGTGGTGACTTGTATGGAAATGCTTGAGCATGTACCAGACCCACAATCCGTGATTACCGCGTGTTCAAAATTGGTGAAACCAGGCGGACATGTGTTCTTCTCTACGTTGAACCGTAATTTCAAATCTTACCTGTTCGCGATTGTTGGCGCAGAAAAACTGCTTAGAATTGTTCCTGAAGGCACACATGAGCATGACAAGTTCATTCGCCCAGCTGAGCTAATCAAGATGATCGATAACACCCCACTTCAAGAATTAGGCATCACTGGACTGCACTATAATCCGTTAACAGACAGTTACCGTTTAGGGCAAAATGTAGATGTTAACTACATAGTTCATACGCAAAATTTCGCCTAACCAATATCAAAAAGCCAACCGTAAAATCTTTTATAAAAAAAGACTAATGAAAAGAGTTGCAATTAACATAAGTTTGCGACTTTTTTCAGTCTAAATTTCGTGCGCCAGCTTCCATTTTAACCACCTCGATTTAAATTTAATCGCCGAAAATCCATCGCTCATTTTGCCCAAAGATCAAGGTATTTTTTTTTATCAGCGTGCAAAAATAAAGCATCCTTAAAAGGCGAGTTTTATACAATCAAGTGACATCTAACCTCATCAGTTAGTGGTCACTTACAGTTTTTTTTCAATCCACCACTTATCCACAAGCAACCCAATTTCTTTACCTTGAAAAATGTCAGTTGTAGCACTATCTTGTAACCCAACAAACAAATGACCCCTATATGTTGTGTTTGAACTACAATATATGGGTAGACCAAGATCACAAAGCCGAAACGTAATTTACAAAAATTACACAGAAATAGACAAAAACACGGCCTTGTTCAGTTTTGTTAGGGAAATTAAGCAGAATGAACCAACAACTTACTGTTACTAAGCGTAACGGGCGCAAAGAAACGATCGATTTAGAAAAAATCCATCGCGTGATTACATGGGCAGCAGAAGGCTTGCACAATGTTTCAGTATCACAAGTAGAATTGAAAGCTCACATTCAGTTTTACGATGGCATTACCACTACTGATATCCATGAGACAATCATCAAGTCAGCAGCGGATCTAATCTCTGAAGAGACTCCAGATTACCAATATCTTGCTGCACGTCTGTCAGTATTCCACCTACGTAAGAAAGCGTACGGCGAATACGAGCCACCTGCACTTTACGACCACGTTGCAAAACTGGTTGATATGGGTAAATACGATAGCCACCTAATGGAAGACTACACGAAGGCTGAGTTCGACGAACTTGACTCGTACATCGACCATAAGCGTGACTTAGATTTTTCTTACGCAGCGGTTAAACAGCTTGAAGGTAAATACTTCGTACAAAACCGTGTAACGAAAGAAATCTACGAGAGTGCTCAGTTCCTTTACATTCTAGTTGCTGCATGTCTATTCGCTAAATACCCGAAATCGACTCGTCTTGACTACATCAAACGTTTCTACGACGCATCGTCTACGTTTAAGATTTCTCTACCTACACCGATCATGTCTGGTGTACGTACTCCTACTCGTCAATTCAGTTCTTGTGTACTGATCGAGTGTGGTGACAGCCTTGATTCTATCAACGCAACAGCAAGCTCAATTGTTCGTTACGTATCTCAACGTGCTGGTATTGGTATCAACGCAGGTCGTATCCGTGCGCTTGGTTCTGAAATCCGTAATGGTGAAGCGTTCCACACTGGCTGTATCCCTTTCTACAAATACTTCCAAACAGCAGTAAAATGTTGTTCTCAAGGTGGTGTTCGTGGTGGTGCGGCAACGGTATTCTACCCACTATGGCACGGCGAAGTTCAGTCTCTACTAGTACTGAAAAACAACCGTGGTGTTGAAGAGAACCGTGTTCGTCACATGGATTACGGCGTACAGCTGAACAAGCTTATGTACTCTCGTCTAGTTCAAGGTGGCAACATCAGCCTGTTCTCACCTTCTGACGTACCTGGCCTATACGACGCGTTCTTCGAAAACCAAGAACGCTTTGAAGAGCTGTACGTTAAGTACGAAAACGATCCGTCAATCAAGCGTGAAACAGTAAAAGCAGTAGAGCTATTCTCTCTACTAATGCAAGAGCGTGCTTCTACTGGTCGTATCTACATTCAGAACGTTGACCACTGTAATACACACAGCCCGTTCGACTCTGAAGTTGCTCCTGTTCGCCAGTCAAACCTATGTCTAGAAATTGCGCTGCCAACTAAGCCGCTTTCTAACGTAGAAGATGACGAAGGCGAAATTGCACTATGTACGCTTTCAGCATTTAACCTTGGCGCAATCAACGAACTGGATGACCTAGCAGAGCTTTCTGAACTGGTTGTTCGTGCTCTAGACGCACTTCTTGATTACCAAGACTACCCGCTTCCAGCAGCATACAAATCGACAATGAACCGTCGTACTCTAGGTGTAGGTGTTATCAACTACGCATACTACCTAGCGAAGAATGGTGTGAAGTACTCTGACGGCAGCGCAAATGGCCTGACTCACCGTACTTTTGAAGCGATTCAATACCACCTACTAAAAGCGTCTGTTGAACTAGCGAAAGAGCAAGGTCGTTGCCCATCTTTCCACGAGACTAACTACGCGAAAGGCCTACTGCCAATCGATACTTACAAGAAAGATATCGACTTAGTATGTGATGAGCCTCTGCACTACGATTGGGATGCGCTACGTGAAGAGATCATGGAGCACGGTCTGCGTAACTCTACGCTAACTGCGCTTATGCCTTCTGAGACTTCGTCTCAAATCTCGAACGCGACTAACGGTATCGAGCCACCACGTGGTTACGTATCAGTGAAAGCATCGAAAGACGGCATCCTGAAGCAAGTGGTTCCAGATTTCCTAAATCTTAAAGAGAACTACGAGCTACTTTGGAACATTGGTTCTAACGACGGTTACCTACACCTAGTGGGTATCATGCAAAAATTCGTTGACCAAGCTATCTCTGCAAACACTAACTATGATCCAAGTGTTTACGACAGCGGTAAAGTACCAATGAAGAAGCTGCTTCAAGACCTACTAACTGCATACAAGTTTGGTGTTAAGACGCTTTACTACCATAACACTCGTGATGGTGCAAAAGACGACCAAGGCGACGCAGTAACAGTGCCGGAAGAAGATTGTGAAGGCGGCGGTTGTAAGATCTAAACCGCAGTAAAACATTAAGACCCCAGAGAAGTTATCTTCTCTGGGTTTAAAGCATTAACAGGGTTCGTTTTATAACGAGTCTTTAAAGGATTTGAGGCATTTATGGCTTACAGTACTTTTTCTCAGAAAAAAAATGACCAGCTAAAAGAACCAATGTTCCTAGGTCAGTCGGTTAACGTTGCACGTTACGACCAACAAAAATTCGAAATCTTCGAAAAGCTTATCGAGAAGCAACTTTCTTTCTTCTGGCGTCCAGAAGAAGTAGACGTGTCTAGCGACCGTATCGACTACAACAAACTTCCTGAGCATGAAAAGCACATCTTCATCTCTAACCTGAAGTACCAAACACTGCTGGATTCTATCCAAGGCCGTAGCCCGAACGTTGCCCTACTTCCGCTAGTATCACTACCAGAAGTTGAAACTTGGATTGAGACTTGGTCTTTCTCTGAAACGATTCACTCTCGTTCTTACACGCACATCATTCGTAACATCGTTAACGATCCAGGTCTAGTATTTGACGACATCGTTGAAAACGAAGAGATCCTAAAGCGTGCTAAAGACATCGCGTTCTACTACGACGACCTAATTAAGCTAACCGCTGATTACCATCGTTACGGCGAAGGCAACCACAACATCAACGGCGAAGACGTTAAGGTTTCTCTTCACGACCTGAAGAAGAAACTTTACCTATGTCTAATGTCGGTAAACGCACTAGAAGCAATCCGTTTCTACGTGAGTTTCGCATGTTCATTTGCATTCGCTGAGCGTGAGCTAATGGAAGGTAACGCAAAAATCATCAAGCTGATCGCTCGTGATGAAGCGCTTCACCTGACTGGTACTCAGCACATGATCAACTTGCTACGTAACGGTCAAGACGACTTCGCATTCATGCAAATCGCTGAAGAGTGTAAGCAAGAGTGTTTCGACCTATTCAAGCAAGCAGCTGAGCAAGAAAAAGAGTGGGCAGAATACCTATTCAAAGACGGCTCTATGATTGGCCTGAACAAAGACATTCTTTGCCAATACGTTGAGTACATCACCAACATCCGTATGCAGGCCGTTGGTCTAGGTACCGCTTACCCAGAAGCAACATCAAACCCAATTCCATGGATCAACGCTTGGTTGTCTTCTGATAACGTACAAGTTGCTCCGCAAGAAGCAGAAATCAGTTCTTACCTAGTTGGTCAGATCGACAACGAAGTGAAAGCTGACGACTTTGAAGGATTTGAGCTGTAATGCCAACAATCAAAATCAACAAGCTAACTTCAATTGAATCTAACCCTTCTAATACGCTATTGGAAACAATGGAACAAGCTGGGTTAGAACCAGAATACAACTGCCGAGACGGTCACTGTGGCGCATGCCGCTGTACGTTGGATTCTGGTGAGGTTGAGTACGTTGGTTTTGCTATGGCTTACACGCAAGGCAACGAGATTTTGCCTTGTATCTGCAAAGCGAAATCCGATCTATCGCTGAGTAACGTGATTCATCGAAACAAGCAAAAGCGCGCTTAATCCAATCGGCTTAAGTACGCTATGTTCCGAAGAGAATGAGTTAAGCGAAGATTAGAGACTTCAAAGCAATACAGACTAAAAAGGGTCCGCCTCCTCTTGGAATGCGGACCCTTTTTCTATTCGTGTCTTTAGTTCTCAAGCATCAAACCAGATGTTTACTGTTGAGTCAGGTTCAATGTCACCGAACCGATGTAACAAGCGCTTCGACACTCTCCACAGCCATTGCACTTATCTTGAGTAACCGTAGGTAACTCCCCGGCTTCAATCTGTATTGCGCCCACTGAACACGCAGATTGGCAGGCATGACAATCCATTTGCATATAGTTATTGCAGCTATCAGCAAAGTTAGGTTTTAAATCAATGTAAGGCGTGACCGTTGGGTGAAGCGCACCAGTCGGACACACTTCACTGCACTTGTTGCACATAGAGCAGCTGTTGTAATCCAAATTGAGCAGCGCACTGCCCTCTTGTATCTCAATGACACTATTTGGGCATGCTTGCTCACACAAGCCACAACCGTCGCAGAGGCGCTCAAACAGCACCTCATCGACAGCTCGTGGCGGCCTAGCGTGCAAGCGCTGTGATTTCTCTTCATAACTTACCGCAGCTTTAACCGGCTTAGAGAGTCGAGTTAAGAAACCGCGTCTATTTGAATTTATTTGTTCAGACATTAGTCGATATATAACTTTTTAGTAGCAACGTTTAAATTATATTCAGATGTTAAGTACTTAAACCAATCTATTACATCAACCGATAGCTTTTTATAAAAAGATAGCTCTGATGCTTTATTTAGTTTTTCTAAATAAACAGAAGACCAAGTTAATAAGTGACCCTCAAGTAATTCACCAGCCGAATTGGTTTTATTATTTTCTAACAAATATGCATGAGCGAATAACATTAAACCAAATTGATCTTCCGGCTCTCTTAACCCAGTGTCTAATTCAATCTGATTCAATTCTAAAAACTGGCGATACTCTACAGTAGAAGCGCCGAACACAACGCGGTCTTTATCTAGGTACACTGAACCCCAAGGTGGCGCCGGCATGTCTCCCACGCCTTCAAACAGGCGGCTGAACTCTGCTGCAAGTGCATCTTCGTCTTCACTTCTCAATGCCTGCAAGCATTCTTCAGAGAGCACTTCGCTCTCAACCAAAGCTTCGACAATGGTGATTAACTGTTCTTTACTTGTCGCTTGATAAAATAGCGAACCCAATAATTTATGCGTATCGATAATCATTATTATTTATACCGTTATAGGTTTAAAGATAATTATATTAATTAATGCATTTCATTCTTTGATTTATTTTATACATTCGATTTAAATAATCTAAATTTCGATCTTATTTGATGTTAATCAATCAACATTTATATATTAAAAGACAAAAATAAAACTACCTATAAAGTGCTAGTCATCAATAACAATAGGCATCTTAGAATGACGAATAAGAAAGAATCTGGGGTAATGAATCTTACTCGAAGAGGCTTCATGAAAGCTTCTTCTGCGGTAGGTAGTGCAGCCGCGCTTGCGGGCGGTATCGCTTTACCTTTCAAATCCAAACCAGTAGCGGCTGCAGTTGCTGAGAATGTGGATGAGAAAATCGTATGGAGTGCGTGTACGGTAAACTGTGGCTCTCGCTGCCCATTACGTATGCATGTGCAAAACGGTGAAATCAAATACGTAGAAACCGACAACACGGGTACTGACGAATACGGTCATCACCAAGTTCGTGCGTGTCTACGTGGTCGCTCTATGCGTCGCCGTGTTTACAACCCAGATCGCCTGAAATACCCAATGAAACGTGTGGGCAAACGTGGTGAAGGTAAGTTTAAGCGTATTAGCTGGGAAGAGGCTTATGATGAAGTCGCTGGCACAATGCAACGCCTTATCAAAGATTACGGTAACGACACTATCTACCTAAACTACGGTACAGGTACGCTTGGTGGTACGGTCACTAAGTCTTGGCCACCAGCACAAACGCTGATTGCGCGTCTAATGAACCTAAGTGGTGGTTACCTAAACCATTACGGTGACTACTCAACAGCGCAAATCGCGAAAGGCTTGAGCTACACCTACGGTGGTTGGGCAAACAACAACTCTTTCTCTGACTTAGAGAACACCAAGCTTAACATCCAATTTGGTAACAACCCTGCCGAGACTCGTATGTCTGGCGGCGGTCTGATCCACCACTACGTAGAAAGCAAAAACAAATCAAACGCTAGAACGATCATCATCGATCCACGCTACACCGATACTGCCGGCGGTCGTGAAGATCAGTGGATCCCAATTCGTCCTTCTACGGATGCTGCATTGGTAGCGGGTCTTGCACACGTGATGATCACTGAAGACCTTGTCGACCAACCGTTCCTAGACAAATACTGTGTCGGTTACGATGAGAAGACCCTTCCTGCCTCAGCGCCTAAAAACAGTGACTACAAATCTTACATCCTAGGTTTAGGCGAAGATGGCGTAGAGAAGACACCAGAGTGGGCTTCGAAGATCACAGGCATTCCAGTTGATACAATCGTTAAGCTTGGCCGTGAAATGGGCACAGCGAAACCGTGTGCTATCCACCAAGGTTGGGGGCTACAACGTACTGCGAACGGTGAGCTAGCTTGTCGTGCAATCGCAATGCTGTCGCTACTCACAGGTTCTGTCGGTGTGTCTGGCGGTTCAACAGGTGCACGTGAAAGTGACATCAACATTCCGTTTGTTCGCTTCCCGACGGTGCCAAACCCAGTTGAAACATCAATTTCAATGTTCATGTGGACAGACGCGATTCACCGTCACCACGAGATGACAGACATCACTGACGGTGTTCGCGGAGCTGAGCGCCTTAAGAACCCAATCAAGATGATCTGGAACTACGCAGGTAACTGCATCATCAACCAACACTCAGACATCAACAAAACGCACGCGATTCTTCAAGATGAAAGCGCATGTGAAATGATTGTTGTGGTTGATAACCATATGACGTCTTCAGCGAAATACGCCGACATCATCCTGCCTGACTTAACCACATCAGAGCAAGACGACTGGTGTATGGATGGTAAAGCATCGAACATGCCTTACTTCATCTACGCACAGAAAGCGATTGAACCTCAGTTCGAAGCGAAATCGATCTACGAGATGTGTACTGAGCTTGCTAAACGCATGGGCGTTGAAAAAGAGTTCACTGAAGGTCGAACTCAAGAGCAATGGATTGAACACCTTTACGCAGAAACCCGTAAGAACGATCCAACACTGCCAACCTTCGAAGAGATGAAAGAGCTGGGTATCTACAAGCGTAGCTACGACCACCACTACATCGCTTACGAAGATTTCCGTAAAGATCCTGAAGCGAACCCACTAACCACACCAAGTGGCAAGATCGAGATCTACTCAGAGCAACTGGCTGAGATTGCTAAGACTTGGAAGCTGAAAGAAGACGAAGTGATTCACCCACTTCCGATTTACGCGGACTCTTTTGAAGGTCATAACGATCCACTAGCAGAGAAGTACCCACTTCAGCTAACCGGTTTCCACTACAAAGCTCGTACTCACTCAACTTACGGCAACGTTGCAGAAATCAAAGCAGCAGCACCGCAAGAGTTGTGGATCAACCCAATCGATGCGAAAGAGCGCGGTATTGAAAACGGCGACATGGTCAGTATTTTCAACGACCGTGGCGAAGTACACATTCCAGCGAAAGTGACACCTAGGATTCTTCCTCGAGTTGTCGCGCTAGGCGAAGGTGCATGGTACGCACCCGATGGTCAGAAGATTGACCATGCAGGCTCTATCAACGTGCTGACCACTCAGCGCCCGAGCCCACTTGCTAAGGGTAACCCTCAGCATACAAACCTAGTTCAAATCAAAGCGCTAAAGAAAGCATAAGGTAGGTTGGAATGAAACAATACGGCTTTTACATTGATTCAAGTAAATGCACGGGGTGTAAAACCTGTCAGCTTGCTTGTAAAGATTATAACGATCTAGACATCAAAACGAACTACCGTCGCGTGTACGAATACGCAGGTGGTGGCTTCACTCAAGATGGCGATACCTGGGTTCAGAAAGATGTTTTTTCTTACTACCTGTCTGTCGCTTGTAACCACTGTACTAACCCTGCGTGTGTGAAAGTGTGTCCTTCGGGCGCAATGCACAAACGTGATGAAGACGGCTTGGTTGTGGTTGATGAAAGTGTGTGTATCGGTTGTCAGCACTGTAGCAATGCATGCCCTTACGGCGCACCACAATACAATGCTAAGAAAGGTCATATGACCAAATGCGATGGTTGTTACCAACGTGTTTCTGAAGGCAAACAACCTATCTGTGTTGAGTCTTGTCCACTTCGTGCATTGGAGTTTGGCGAAATCAATACGCTTCGTGAGAAGTACGGCTCTGGTGCAGATGTGGCGCCACTGCCATCTTCAACCGAAACACTGCCAAACATCGTGATCAAGCTGAACAAAAACGCGAAGCCAACTGGCGATACCAGTGGTCACCTAGCAAACCCGAAGGAGGTGTAAGATGATTTTTCATGAGTGGTCTTTGATCTTCTTTACGGTACTGGCTCAAACCGCTGTCGGTGGCTACCTGCTTATTGGTGCTCGTGCACTGGTGCTTGGTTATGACGAAGAGAAACTAAACAGCTACAAAGTTCCAATGTTCATTCTGTGGGCATTAATGGGGCTTGGTTTTATGTTCTCGACAACGCACCTCGGCTCTCCACTGCGTGCGTTTAATGCCTTTAACCAACTAGGCTCGGCTTGGCTGTCTAACGAAGTGTTCTTCGGTGCGGCATTCTTCGCAGTTGGCGGTCTACAGTGGCTACTGTCTGTGGTTAAGAAAGGTGGCATGGCTATCCAGAAAGCACTGATGGTTGGCGCTATGGTGCTGGGTGTCATCTTCATGTACGCGATGATCAACGTATACATGATCAACACAGTACCAACATGGGACAACATCTACACACCACTGAGCTTCGTTATGACTATGGTTGTAGGTGGCTTGCTGCTGTCTCAGTTCGTGATTGTATTTGCTAACGACAGTCGCTTTACGGTTGACCGTAACATCACCATGCTGGCTGTGATTGCCATTGCGATCAGTTTGCTTGTGACAGTCGGTAAACTGAATCTAATCGGTGACATCCAAACGTCAGTAGCAAAAGCTTCAGAGTTGATTGACGGTTTAGGCAGCTATGTGACCCTTCAAGTTGCATTACTAATGGCAAGCTTACTGATTTGGATTCTACCTATGCTTAATAAAGCAAAAGTGAACCCAGTCAATCTAGGCCTAGCATTAGTACTATTCCTAGCGTCAGAACTAATCGGCCGTGGCTTGTTCTACAGCCTACATATGACAAGCGGTTTGTAATCACTTACTCAGTTTAAGTGCTAGCTACAAAGCTATTCGCCACTTGTTGGCTTATCTAGAAGGCTAGATAAACAAAAGGCCCCACAACCATATGGATGTGGGGCCTTTTTATTTGTTCTGTCTTAACCTTAGTTCAAGAGGTCTTGATTCAAGAGAACTTGGTGAGTGACAAGAGCTGCTTACTTGATGATAGCTGAAGGGATAAACATATCCTTCACGCGTTTTAGTGAAGAATAGTCACCAAACATAGGTTTGCTATCTAAGTGTCTTCTCAGCATATCTGCCGCTACGGTTTTGATAATGGTACGTGCATCTTCACGATTGTATTGGCGATAAAACTCTAGCACTTGTCCCCACTCACCCGCTTCGCTCGATAACGCGATACTGAATGTATTGCCGTCTAACTTGCCCGTCACCAAGGCCAATTCCGTGCCGCACTTTTCTCTTGTCGCGCCAGCCAGAGCAAACGTTGCTGCTAGTGGGTCGTTCTTTTCAAGCTCACTCTCTTTTGGCTCCGCCATCACCCAAGAGTGACCGAAGCAATCTTCAACCTGTTCATTCGATTGTAGCCAAGCCGAAAGCGCACCTTTGGTTGATACTTCCGATACCGACAAGGTCTTCTTTCTTTCCGCCATAATATGACCGATATGGTCGATCATAGGCTCATCAACACTGACAACGTTGCTCTCTAACAGCTTGTACACCATTTGCAGTAGCTTAACGCGAGTTTCTAAATCTGACTTAGGCCCAAACAGTTTCACTTCAATGAACGGCAGATAAGAGCGGTAACCCAGCTCATAACCTTCCGGCAGTTTCAGTTGGTCTAACACATCAGAAATGCCGGATTCAGACAAACCAAAGGTAAATAACCTGCTGCATTCAGAAGCGACTACTTGAGGATAAGTGCGAGCAAGATCAGGGATAATTTCAAAGCTCACCATGCGCTTAAACTCACTCGGTACGCCCGGAGTGAAATAGAAAGTCGCATCGTTAATCTTAAGTTTGAAGCCACATGCTGTTCCGACAGGGTTATCGACGATTTCTGAACTTGCTGGCAATAAGGCTTGTTTTAGGTTGCTGTCTGGCATCGGCATACCGCGTCCAGAAAACATCTCTTCCATACGCGATAGCCACTCAGGGAACATGACTAATTTCTGTTCTGACGCAGTCGCAGCTGCCGCAGCACTCATATCATCGGTTGTCGGGCCTAAGCCACCATTAACGATAACCACATCATAGTTAAAGCTTAGCATCAGCAACTCTTCAACCAAGGCATTCATTTGGTCACCGACTGTGGAGCGTTTAGCCAAAGCAAAACCGTGCTGGTAAAACTCAGCAGACATCCAAGCCGCGTTCGTGTCTACAATGTCTCCGTGAAGAACTTCTTCACCTGTACTTAACATTGCGATTTTCGTCATGTTTCTATCCCTTGTAGTCATAAAAAGACGCTGCATTATCTACAAACTGGTCTATGTTTGAGTTTGAGCTATTTGGCTTTTTAACAAATATTAATAATGTTAAATCTAAGGTTTTCTTAGGAAAAGCGATAAATTATTAGTTCCCTAAATCAGGCATTTAATGGATAATTGTGACCCTGATCAATTCTAAACTTTCTCATGGAGACCCTTGTGGCCAAATCACCGTTACTAGCAAAGGTTACTGCTGCATTTACAATACTAATGTCAGTTAACTCGGTTGCAAGCCAATACGACTTCGACCAGCCAATCAACCTTTCTTATTCGGATGAATGTGCTCAAGATTACTGTGTTAATGATAGCTTGTACACCTACAAGCCTAGTACCAATTACGCACTGAGCGAATCAAGCGAAGAGTACGATTTCTCAATCCAACAACCAAAGCACCTTTTGGTTAGCGAAGAGAAAGATTGGGATTACCTAATGGGTCAAACTTACACGATTCTTGGCTTAAGTGTTGCAACCGTTGGTTTAATGACCTTCTTACCAGAAAGTATCACTAAATGGGACGACGACCAACGCGACTTAAGTAAGTTAGGTCAAAAGTGGAAAGATAACGTTTCTGAAGGCCCAGTGTGGGACCGTGATGAACACTTCCTAAACTATGTGATGCACCCGTATTTTGGTGGTGTTTACTACACAGCTGCACGTCACGCGGGTTACAACGAGTTTGAATCGTTTATGTACTCTTGGACGATGTCGACCTTCTTCTGGGAATACGGCGTAGAAGCATTTGCTGAAGTACCTTCATGGCAAGACCTTTTCATCACACCTTTCTTCGGTGCGGTTGTGGGTGAAATAATGCTAGAAACCGAGCAAGACATCATTGCTTCAGGCGGTGAAGTGATGGGTTCTCAAACCATGGGTGACGTGTCTCTATTTTTCCTAAACCCTGTCGGTCATATCCACTATTGGGTAAGTGATGCTTGGGGTGGTGACGCAGAAGTTAACCTGAATACTAACCCTTGGTGGGATAATCAAGACGCAGCTCGCTTCGCTTACGATGCTGGCGCGCCATACGATTCTCAGTTTGTTGGTATGAACTTTAAAGTAACCTTCTAATACAGCGACCTGATTACTTTCGGCAATAACCAAAACTTTTCTAAAAAGCGGCTCTCTAGCCGCTTTTTTTGTGCCCTACTCTTCATTCTCTTTTTTTGCATCACAGCTTAGTTTCAAAAATTGACACAGGTCAAACATTGTTCGATATAAACTTCTACACTGAAATTAACGAACTTTATCGCTTAATATCAAACATTTAATTAGCAATGATTAATTGAAACTTTGGGGGCTGATATGAACAGTACATTTATCGTAAACTTTATCGGAAAAGCGTCGCCTGCGACCATTAAACAACTCGCTGCAGTGACTCATGAGAACGACGGCAAATGGCTCATCAGTAAAGTGAACTTTATTGAAGACCAAGTTGCAGGCGTACTTAAGGTTCAACTTCCAGCCATCAATGAATCGATTGTTAAAGAGGCATTCAGCGCTAACCCGGACCTGATTGTCCAGTTCGTTGATTCAGACCATGCACATAATGTTCAAGATACCATTCACCATCTGAGACTCGATTCTAACGATCGCGCCGGTATCGTCAATGAAGTGACACATGTACTCGATAGACAAGGTATCAATATTCTCGACATGGATTGCCAGCGCGTATTTATTGCCGGTGGTGGCGGTGTCAGTTCAAGCCTATTCACTTCTAAAATCGCGGTTAAGCTACCAATCGAAGTTCAAATCGATGATGTTATCAATGAACTAGAAACTCTCAGTGAAGATACTCGAGTGATGGTCGAGAGCTAGTTGAACTAACCTCCTAACGATACCCTATCGTTGGGAGGATACTTCCTCCCTCCTTACATGGCTTACAAAAAAAACGTATAAAACCTAAAAAATACATAAGCAAGACATATGAAACCAAGCATTGTTCTCATATTTTTGTTACCATAGATTATCTTTTATAATTTAGTCACTTAGGTTTATACATGGAAAGAAAAAGGTCGAGTTGGCAATTTAATGCCATCTCAGTAGTCCTTCTTGCGACACTGTTTAGCGGATGCAAAAGTGGTCATGAAAATAATGATGAAAATACAACCGACCCAGGTTCTACACCATCAGTAGTTGAAATCAGCGTACCTAACTCGATTTCATTTTCAGAGCCATCATCTGGCTCTAGTACACAATCAATTACTGTTTCTCTTTCCGAAGCCTTACCTGAAGATCTGACCTTAACAATCTCGACAAGCGATGTAACAACTCGCTCTGATGGTACCTTTAAAAACTACGATGCTATCTCCAGTCAAAACGTCAAAATTTCGGCAGGTGCAACCAGCGCTGATCTGCCGCTAAATCTGGTAAACAATAATTTGTACGAGGGTAACAAAACACTTCATTACTCTATTAGTGTTGACAACAATACAAATTACACACTGTCAAACGAGCGAACAGTAGTAACCATTGATGATAGCGATACACAGCCAACGGTTAGTTTTAGTAACGACTTAAGAACCGTTGTAGAGGGCGACAGTATTGTTCAACAAGCAGTTTTGAGTCATTATACATCTCAAGATGTAACCCTTACCCTAACTCAAAATGGTATTGCCGCACCCGAGGACTTCATTGTAGATATATCAGGTTTAGCTCTTAAACTGCCAGCAGAAACTCTATCAACGAATATCACATTTACTGCTCGTGATGATAGCTTCGATGAAGGTGGTGAGTCAGTAATCTACACGATAGCTTCCGTTGGTAACGCGACTATCAATTCAAATAAAAACACTCTCGCATTTTATATTCCTGGGCAGAAAAACTTCAATGATACTGGGTATGTCACTTATTTTGATGGTACAGACTACGACAGCGTTACTCCTCCAGCGTCACACCCAAATCAAGATGCAGATTTTGGTTTAGATGTAACAAATGGAGACGAACATTCGGATGGAGAGTATGGCTTCCGCTACACCAAGTTAGATGCTCACGGAAACCGTCTAACACCTAGTGCTACTGATTGGCGCTGCGTTAGAGACGAACATACCGGATTATATATTGAAGCGAAACAAGCTCCGATAGCACTACCCAGTCAATCAGAGGTAGATACCTGGGTCAAGAACCACAAAGACGCCCCTGACGCCAACCCTTACCCGTGGGATAGCCAGTCAAGCTCTTGGAGAAGCGCATCATACACATATACTTGGTACGACTCTGACAATACAACAAATGGTGGCTACGCTGGCGCACCCAATGATCTCTTGTATAGCGCAGGCCCGATATCTTCTCAATGCGCTTACATTAATGATGGTTCAGGGAGCAACTACTGTAATACAGCTAGCTATATTGATAGCCTAAACAGTCGCTCAATTTGCGGTATTACAGATTGGCGATTACCATCCCCTGTTGAAGCCCGCTCATTTATTAACTTCAATGTCGGCAGCGTTCCTGCTGGCGCCATTGATTTCTTTCCTAACCTAGGAGAGCGACTCTTCACACATTCAAGTTCTGTTAAGCAAGATGGTAGTGCTAGATGTATCGACTCTCAAAGTGGTGAACTTGAGCTATGTAACAAAAACATTGCAGGTTCGACAGGTATTGTGGCGGTAAGTGGGGGTATTGAATAATGAGACTAAAACTATTCTTAGGTGTAACTGCCTCTTTGCTAAGTGTAAATACCATCGCACAAACCTGCGTGCAAACTCAAACGCCCTCTCACCAAGACGGGCAATTTATTGATCGTAAAGATGGTACATTACTCGACGTAACGACTAATTTGCTTTGGTCAAAATGCAACCTAGGTGAAACCTACAATCAATCCAATGACACATGTGATGGTACCGCGATTAAATATCAGAATTGGCAGGATGCGCTCATCGCAACCAAAGATGCAGATTTGACCACTATTGCAGGCCAGGCTGGTTTTCGGTTACCTAACATCAAAGAGTTAAGTTCAATCGTTGACTATAGCTGTACTAGACCAGCAATAAACCTGACGTACTTCCCAACCACAACCAATGAACCATATTGGACTAACACACCTGACGCTCATAAGATAAACAGCAATTATGATGGTTTAATTATTGATTTTGAAGAAGCTTTAGAAGTCATTACCGACCCAGATGATATTCCACACCCTCTTGTTCGATTAGTGAAAACATTTAACTAGCTTCTACGGTACAAGTAATCAAAAAGAGCAGCTCACTAGCTGCTCTTTTTATTACGCTCGACTTGTCAGTCAGTTAGTTAATTGACCATTGAGACAATGAGCGTTTAAAGTCTTGATAGCCAAACTCATTCAGCTTTTGTACTTCGCCATTGCTGCGCTCACAATAGATTGATGGCATCTTCAGTCCGTTGAACCAGTTGAGCTTCACCATGGTGTAACCTGCGCTATCCAACAAGTGAAGTTTTTGACCAATCTGCAGTGGCTCATCAAAGCTTGTTTCGCAGAACTGATCGCCCGCAAGGCATGAACACGAACCAATCACGTAGTCATGGCTGCCGTTTTCAGACGCTTCTAATACCGATGCTGGTTCATTGTAAATAAGCGTATCAAGACGGTGGGCTTCAGTTGCTGAATCCACAATAGCCGTTTTCTTCACGTTCTCAACAATATCCACCACTGTCACAACCAAGTCTGTTGTTTTCGTGATGATCGCTTCACCCGGCTCAAGGTACATCTGCACACCGTGCTTTTCAGAGAAGGCTTTCAGCGCAAGCCCCAGTTTCTCGATGTCATAACCCGGCCATGTAAAGAACACACCGCCGCCCATGCTCACCCAATCTAGCTTATCTAGGTGCACGCCAAACTGTTCTGAGATTGAATCAAGCAATCCAATAAAGGCATCGACATCTTTGTTCTCACAGTTCATGTGGAACATCACGCCATTAATCTCATCAAAGATTTCAGGCTTGATATGGTCAGCTTGAACACCTAAACGCGAGAATTGACGCGCTGGGTTTGCCAAGTCTTGCCCTGCATAGCTCACACCCGGATTTAAACGTAAACCTAGTGACGCTTTACCTTCAACAATATGACGGTACGCTTCGAATTGGCTTTGCGAATTGAAGATCATCTTGTCGCAGATGTCAGCCACTTCTCTCACGTCGTCTTCGCTGTAACCCACACTGTAAGCATGCGTTTCACCGCCAAAGGTTTCGTAGCCAAGTTTCACCTCGTATGGGCCAGAGCTTGTCGTGCCATCCAGGTAAGGCTTGATGATGTCAAACACACCCCATGTCGAGAAACACTTCAGTGCCAATACCAGTTTTACACCTGAAATCTCTTTCAGTTGCTTGGCTTTCTCTAAGTTCGCAATCAACTTATCTTCGTTGATCATGAAATACGGCGTTTTTAGTTCGTTGTTTTGCATGTTAATACCTTGCGGCCCTCGAGTTCACGAAGGCACATGATAATCGAACAAAGCCGATGCAACAGCATCGGCTCGATATAAGTAATTGTATAGGAAGTCTTTAAGTGTATTAGAGATTCCCTATTACACTCGTCCCTCGCTTTAGGGAATGACGATTTCTGCATTACCGATTAGATGAAGTAAATATCATCTTCATCAAATACTAGAGAAAATAATCACCTTTCGTCATCCTCTAACGGAGTAAATACACTCTCCGTCATCCCCAAGAGGGAAGAATGAGCGAGTTGGGGATCTCTCAAAGCCACCTATCGTTCAATAGAGATCGACAGCAATCAAGATTCCCGATTACGCTCGTCCCTCTCTATAGGGAATGACGATGCTCTTAGTCATCTCACGGAAAAAGTAACCATCACCTTCGTCATTCCCCCAATAATTCAGAGCGTGGTAAGAACCTACTATGTATTACTTCAATTTGTGGATCAGAGGTAAACTGGCTTTCGGCTCTAGCTCTTGAACATGCCAATCTAGACCGATTTCAGGCATGGTTGCTAGGAACGGGTCTGGGTTTAGCTGTTCCATGTTGAACACGCCTTTGTCAGCCCATTCACCACGGAAGAACTGAAGTGCAGCCGTAATAGCTGGAACACCCGTTGTGTAAGAAATCGCTTGGTGTTCTACGTCTTCGTAAGCCACTTCGTGGTCTGCGTTATTGTAGATGAACACGCTGCGCTCTTTGCCATCTTTCTTACCTTGCACCCAAGTACCGATACACGTTAAACCTGTGTAACCCGGAGCCAAAGATGTTGGATCTGGCAGTAGTGCTTTAAGAACGTGTAGAGGCTGAACCACAGTGCCGTCATGCAATGTTAGCGGTTCTGGGCTCAGAAGGCCGATATCACGCATGCAGTTGAAGTAGTTTAGGTACTTGTCACCAAAGCCCATCCAGAACTCGATGCGCTTAGCTGGGATGAATTCCTTCATTGAACGAACTTCATCGTGCGCCATTGAGTACACTTTGTGAGTGCCACAGTTAGGGAAATCAAATTCAAGCATACGAGAGTGACAAGGAACTTGTTTCCACTCTTCATTTTCCCAGTAGAAAGAGTCACCTTGAATCTCAAGCATGTTGGTTTCTGGGTCAAAGTTTGTCGCAAACTTCTTACCGTGATCGCCTGCGTTTACGTCCATCACGTCGATCGTATCGATCTCATCAAACAGGTGCTTAACCGCGTGCGCTGCAAATACTGAAACCACACCAGGATCGAAACCCGCACCAAGAATACCTGTGATGCCTGCTTCAGCAAACTTCTCACGGTAGCCCCACTGCCAATCGTAAGCTTGTGGTACTTGTTGGCCCTCAGAACATAGGTCAACCGCTACCGATGTATCTAGGTAAGATACTTTTGCTTGGTAACACGCTTCCATGATCGCCATGTTTACCCAAGGAGGACCAGCGTTGATGACTAGGTCTGGTTTCACTTCGTTAATCAACGCAACAAGAGCATCAACATCGTCAGCGTTTACTGCGCGAGCTTCTAGTTTTTTAGTTGAATCTTTAAGGTTGTTTTTACCTTTGATCGATTCGATGATTTTTTCACACTTCGCGATTGTACGAGAAGCAATTGTGATATCACCCAGTACTTCGTTATTTTGTGCTGCTTTATGTGCAACAACCCAACCAACGCCACCTGCACCAATTTGTAGAATAGCCATAGTATTAATTACCCTTGTTGTTCTGCTAGCTCAGTGGCTAGAGTTTGAATTTTGTTAATTAGAGATTTGAAATCTGATATCTTTAGGCACGGATTCAAGATAGTGAATTTAAGCGCACTCTTACCATCCACGACCGTTTCACCGAGTACTGCAACACCACGAGTCAGCGCTTCCAGTCTTAGCGTTTGATTCAATTTGTCTAAATCTAGCTCGCCGTTTGCTGACGGCTTAGATCGGAACAGCACTGTTGATAGTGACGGCTCCGCGAGTAGCTCTAAGTCAGCTTGGTTTTGAATCAGGTCTGCCACTTCTAGCGTTTGCTCAAGAAGATGGTCGTACATATCACCCAGTTGCTTTGGACCGACACTTTGCATCGTCATGAAGACTTTCAATGCATCGAAACGCTTGGTGGTCGCAATAGACTTATCGACTAGATTTGGCAGTTCATCGTGTTCGCGGTTTAGGTAATCTGCGTGATGCAGAAGGTACTTAAAGTTCGCTTTGTCTTTCAACAACACCGCGCCGCAGCTGATTGTTTGGTAGAAAAGCTTGTGGAAATCGACACTCACAGAGTCCGCTTTTTCGATGCCTTGTAAGCGAGCCTTGTGGCTACTCAAGATAAGCGCGCCACCGTAAGCACTGTCTACATGGAACCAAAGGCCTTGTTGGCTTGCGATGTCTGCAATCGCATCAAGGTTGTCGATAGCACCGTGATCGGTTGTCCCTGCCGTACCAACTAAAGCAAAAGGAATCAGCCCTTGAGCTTTAAGCACTTTTATTTCTGCATCCAACAAATCAGGTTTGATGGTGCCATTAGCGTTTGTTTCAACACAACACACCGCGTTCTCGCCTAAACCAAGCAATGAAGCGGACTTTTGAACCGTGAAGTGGGATTTGTTTGAACACAAGATACGAAGCTTGCTCGCGTAATCTGGTAAACCTAACTTTTGGATTGAGTGACCATTGTGTTTATCCGCAACCCAGTCTCTCGCTAGCAATAAGCCCATTAGGTTACTTTGCGTGCCACCACTGGTGAAAACACCGTCCGCTTGTTCACCAAGTTGGTACTTGTCACACATCCAATCAACTACGCGCTGCTCAACATACGTAGCAGCCGATGCTTGGTCCCATGAGTCCATTGATTGATTCAGAGCTGCGATGATTGATTCCGCTGCTACTGATGCCATAAGAGGAGGCGTATGAAGGTGTGCGATACAATCTGGGTGTTGCACGAAGATGGAGTTTGCAGCGACAAGATCTGCAGTGCTATCTACAACGTCAACCAAAGCGTGTTGGTTGTTGTCTAGATCGACAGCCTTGATAGCAGACTCTAGCACTTTTGGTTCTAGACCTGAGTACGGCGTTTCAACCTGCTCAAAAACCGCTTTCATTGCTTGAGTGGTTTGGTTCATCACGTTAGCGAATTCGTCACTACCGCCTAGGCCTGTGTGAATGAAGTGCTTGTTCCACTCTTGGCTTGCTTGTTCAGTTGAAGCTTGATCTTCTTGCACACCTCCGCCAGCAGCGATGATGGCTTCTTCCATCACGCGCAGTGCAAAGTCAATCTGCTCGAAAGAGATAATCATCGGTGGTAGGAAGCGAATCACGGAGCCATCGCGCCCGCCCTTCTCGACCATCAAACCACGCTCTAATGCTGCCCGTTGAATCGCTAGGGTGAGTTCACCGTCTGATTTCGGCTCACCAAATTTATTGAGTTCACCGTTTGGCTGCTTGATCTCAGCGCCAAGCATTAGACCTTTACCACGAACTTCGGCAATACAGTTAACGCGAGATTGAATCTTCTCTAATCCGTGACGTAGGTATTGGCCTGCAATGTTCGCATGCTCAACCAAGCCATCTCGCTCGATGATTTCAAGAGCTTTAGCGCCAGATACCATTGCTAGTTGGTTACCACGGAAAGTACCCGTGTGCTCACCCGCTTTCCATGTATCGATGCTCTTATCGAATACAAGCAGCGACATTGGCAGTCCGCCACCAATCGCTTTAGACAGGCACAAGATATCAGGGGTAACGCCTGACTCTTCAAACGCAAATCGATGACCTGTTTTACCAACACCACACTGGATTTCATCAAAAATCAGTAGGATACCGTGCTCATCACAGATGCGACGTAAGCCTTGCAACCAAGACGCAGGAGCAGGAATCACACCGCCCTCACCTTGTACAGGCTCAACGATCATCGCAGCCGGTTTCATGATGCCAGATTCGTCATCGTTCAACATACGTTCGATGTAACGAATGCTTGCGTTAGCACCTGCTTCACCACCAATACCAAACGGGCAGCGAAGGTTGTATGGGAAAGGCATAAAGTGCACATCAGACATCAAGCCACTACGACGTTCTTTTGTGCCTAAGTTGCCCATCATGCCCATGGTGCCATTAGTCATACCATGATAAGCACCACGGAAAGCAAACATGGTATTGCGACCAGTGGTTTGCTTCGCTAGTTTGATTGCCGCTTCCACCGCATCCGCGCCTGAAGGGCCACAGAATTGAAGAACCGAGTTATCTGAAAAGTCTTGAGGAAGAAAAGCTTTAACTCGCTTGATAAACGTCTCTTTTGCTTGAGTCGTGATATCAAGAGTTTGGTACGGCAAACCTGAATCCAGTTGGTCTTTCAGTGCTTGGTTGATCTCAGGGTGGTTGTAGCCCAAAGAGAGTGTGCCAGCGCCGGCTAAGCAATCTAAAAATAGTTGTCCACGTGTATCTTCAACTAAGGCGCCACATGCTCGTTTAATAGCAATCGGTAGGCGTCTTGGATATGAACGAACATCCGACTCATGCTGCTCTTGCTCAAGCAAAATAGCATCAAGTGTTAGGTCATAAGTTCCCTCTACGATAGGAACCATAGTTGAAAATGAGTTTGCGATAGTGTTGATATCGACTTCAAAGGCGGTAGTCATAAAAATTCCCTTGAATATGTTCATACTCACCTCCAGTAAACGCAAATACACACCAGCCCTCTTGATTAACAAGAGTTCAGAGTAAAATACGCATATTGTCTAGAAATGAGATATAGCTGTACGCCCGCATAAGTCAAACGACGAATACGAAATTAGGCCATCTTAAGACAGCGAGAAATTGTTAGCGTGAGCTCAAGGTTCAGTAATACTACTGTTTTGAAGAATTGGACATTTTTGCAGGATCGGGCAGCTATGAGGAGCTGATCCCTTTGGAAATGCAGAGCTGATTAGCAATGTTGTAGTTAGTATGTTCAATGTTGGGTTTCCCATTAGCATGGCAAACTGCGCCATAAGTATCCCGTCTATCAGCTAAAGGACTAGCCGATACCTACCCTACGTAATGTCCCAATCAGCAAGAATGGTCATTACGCGTATCCCCCAGAAAGCAATCGCGGCTCTTTTTGAACATCGGCCGTTCCGAGATTGCGCGGGAAAGTAACATAAATTGAAACGAACGATCAATAGTTTTTGATAACCGCTTAATTAATACGCGCAGTGAGTGACAAATTGCTTTAAATATCGCCAATATAAGTTTAAAAGCGAGATCCCCGGTTCGTTCGTCCCTCCACGCCCGAGGATGACGGTGTAGGTATACAAATGTTACTGGTGAGAGTTTAAAGCTAACCTTAGAACCATAGGCGACCTCATACCGAACCTTACACTGAAACCAGCAAAGTTCAGTACACGATAAGGGAGTGAAAAGTGCATCATCTGCCCGCATCACGTCATTCCCTAGTACTAGAACGAGTTCATAGGGAGTCTCTTTGAGACGGTTTTTATATAGTTAGACTCAAGCAACGACTTGATTATAAGCCGCAACCTCCTTCGTCATTCCATAGCGCGAGAAACGAGCTCATAGAGAATCCCCTACAACATGTCATTGTATTGCCTTATTCAAGAAACTATCTGATGCAATAGATTAAGCTGAAACTAATCAACAGAAAGTAAGTAGATCCCCGGCTCGCTCGTTCCTCGCGCCCGAGGATGACGGTGAGGGGTTATAAACGTTGCTAGAGAAGCTTTGAGCCATTGTACCTTTCCGTCATTCCCTAGAGCGAGGAACGAGTTCATAGGGAATCTTGCTTTTAAAAACTGAGTGATATATACGTATTTGATAACGGAGGTTTTGATATAGAGATGAAGCTTGGCTGCGGGGTCAACTCGTGACCTGGTGTCTCAAATAGCTTTAGTGTGTTTCAGATGCGAAAAAGGCTCATCATTTCTGATGAGCCTTTTCAAATTGGAGCGACGCGGCCGGCTAGGTACACGGGGTCAACTCGTGACCTGGTGTCTCAAATAGCTTTAGTGTGTATCAGATGCGAAAAAGGCTCATCATTTCTGATGAGCCTTTTCAAATTGGAGCGACACACGAGGTTCGAACTCGTGACCTCAACCTTGGCAAGGTTGCGCTCTACCAGCTGAGCTAGTGTCGCATTTGCTTTATCGAGATAAAGACTTGTAGATGGTGCCCCGGGCCGGACTTGAACCGGCACAACGCGAACGTCGAGGGATTTTAAATCCCTTGTGTCTACCAATTCCACCACCAGGGCACGCAATTCTTTA